>NZ_JBHWBW010000212.1:0-12595 GCF_042735675.1 Kitasatospora sp. NPDC059571 | reverse complement strand
CCGGCGCACCGCTCTCCGGGCAAGGGGTCCGGGCGGCCGGTCGGATGAGTCACCGTCAGGGATCGCCCGATTGCCGGTAGCGCCCGGGCCCGGGGTGACCTGTCCGGAGGATTTCGCGACCGGAATGCATCTGACGCGTCCGCGGCGGGGACGGGTGGTCTCTGCTCGGCGGCACCCACGGCCGCCGTCCCCACACCCTCCGGGAGAGCAGATGCGCCCCCCTGCCCGTGTCATCCGTCCGGCCCGCTCCGCCGTGCCCGGCAACCGGCTGCTCGCCGCGACCGCCCTGGCCGCCCTGCTGTCGGTCGGTCAGTTCGCGCTGCCCACCTCGGGCACCGTGCTGGCCGCCCCGGCCGCCGCGGCGTGCACCGGCGGTGCGGACGCCGACCCCGCGGCCCGCCGGCCCGCCGGATCCGCCGCGCACGAGCCCAACGCGATCACCGACCTCCAGGCGAAGGCGATGGAGGCGGACCTGAAGGCCCGTCTGGCCGCCCTGGCCGGCACCCCCGAGGGGGCCAGGCTGCTCGCCGAGGCCGGCAGCCTCACCCCGACCACCGTCCCGGTGTACGTGCACGTGATCCACTCGGGGTCGGCCGGCAAGCTGACCGCGGCGCAGGTCGCCGACCAGATCGCGGTGCTGAACGCGGCCTACGGCGGCCAGGGCGCGGGCAACACCGCCAGCCCCTTCCAGTTCCAGCTGGCCGGCACCGACTACACCGACAAGGCGGCCTGGTACAGCGGCATCACGCCCGGCTCCGCCGCCGAGAAGCAGATGAAGACCGCGCTGCGCAAGGGCGGCGCCGGCACCCTGAACCTCTACACCGCCAACCTCGGCCAGAGCCTGCTCGGCTGGGCGACCTTCCCGGGCTCCTACGCCTCCGCGCCGACCGACGACGGCGTGGTGGTGCTCGACGCCTCGCTGCCCGGCGGATCGGCGGCCAACTACAACGAGGGCGACACCGCCACCCACGAGATCGGCCACTGGCTCGGGCTGTACCACACCTTCCAGGGCGGCTGCACCGGCAACGGCGACTACGTCGACGACACCCCCGCCGAGAAGAGCGCCGCCTACGCCTGCCCGACCGGCCGGGACAGCTGCACCACCAAGCCCGGCGTGGACCCGATCCACAACTTCATGGACTACACCTACGACTCCTGCATGACCCAGTTCACCGCCGGCCAGGTGACCCGGATGGCCAACTCCTGGGCCGCCTACCGGGCCTGACCGCCCGCTCGGAGCGCCGCCCGGCCCGGGCACCGCGGGGGCGGGCGGCGCCCGTGCGTCCGGGCCCGGCGGACAGTACGGTCCTCGCATGACGACTGCTCTCATCACCGGCGCCACCGCCGGCATCGGCGCCGCCTTCGCCCGGCGGCTCGCCAAGGACGGGCGCGACCTGGTGCTGGTCGCCCGCGACACCGAGCGGCTGGAGTCCGCCGCCGCCGAGCTGGGCAAGCGCCACGGCGTCGCGGTGGAGGTGCTCACCGCCGACCTCGCCACCGACGCCGGGATCACCGCCGTGGAGGAGCGGCTGCGCGACGCGGCCCGGCCGGTCGACATCCTGGTCAACAACGCGGGCTTCGGGAACCGCGGCGCCTTCCTCGACGTGCCGCTCGAGGCCGAGCTGGACATGGTGAAGGTGCACATCGAGGCGATCCTGCGGACCACCACAGCCGCGCTGCCGGGGATGCGCGAGCGCGGCCGCGGCGCGGTGGTCAACGTCGCCTCGGTGGCCGCCTTCCTGCCGCGCGGCACGTACGGCGCGAGCAAGGCGTGGGTGGTGAGCTTCACCCAGGGCATCGCCCGCGACCTGGGCGGCACCGGGATCCGGCTGCAGGCGCTCTGCCCCGGCTTCACCAGGACGGAGTTCCACCAGCGCGCCGGGATGGGCACCTCGAACATCCCGTCCTGGGGCTGGCTGGACGCCGACCGGGTGGTCGCCGACTCGCTGCGCGACCTGGCCCGCGGCCGCACCCTCTCGGTGCCGGGCAAGCGGTACAAGGCGGCCGTGGCGATCGCCCGGCTGCTGCCGGCCGGCGGCCTGGGCGCGGTCTCCTCCAAGGCGGGCCGCACCTACCGGACGGACTGAGCGCCCGGCAGCCGCGATCCGGCGCCGCAGGAATAGAGTAAGGCTCACTGTTAGTTCAGCTAACAATGAGTTGTGCTCGGTATGCTGGCGGCGCCGACCGCCCGACCCCCGGAGGCCGCCCTTGAAACCCGACCGGATCGACTGGACCCCGCCCGCGCGCGAGCGGGGCGACTCCGCCCCGCCCGTCCAGGGCCGCCGGATCCTCGCCCTGTTCCGCCCGTACACCGGACGGCTCGCGGTGGTAGGCCTGCTGGTCGCCGCCTCCGCGGTCGTCTCGGTGGTCACGCCCTTCCTGCTGCGCGCCGTCCTCGACACCGCGATCCCGCAGGGCCGCACCGGCCTGCTCAGCCTGCTGGCCCTCGGCATGATCGCCGCGGCCGTCGTCAACAGCATCTTCAACGTGCTGCAGACCCTGATCTCCACCGTGGTCGGGCAGCGGGTCATGCACGACCTGCGCACCGCGGTCTACACCCACCTCCAGCGGATGTCGCTGGCGTTCTTCACCCGGACCCGCACCGGCGAGGTGCAGTCCCGGATCGCCAACGACATCGGCGGCATGCAGTCCACCGTCACCAGCACCGCGACCTCGCTGGTCTCCAACCTCACGGCCGTGGTCGCCACGGTCGTCGCCATGGTCGCCCTGGACTGGCGCCTCACCGTGGTCTCGCTGCTGCTGCTCCCGTTCTTCGTCTGGATCAGCCGCCGGGTCGGCAACGAGCGCAAGAAGATCACCGGCGAGCGGCAGCGCAAGCTGGCCGCGATGAGCTCCGCCGTCCAGGAGTCGCTCTCGGTCAGCGGCATGCTGCTCGGCCGGACGATGGGCCGCTCCGACGCGCTCTCCGGCGACTTCACCCGGCAGTCCGACGAGCTCGCCGACCTGGAGGTCCGGTCCACCATGGCCGGCCGCTGGCGGATGTCCACCATCCAGATCGTGATGGCCGCGATGCCCGCACTGATCTACTGGGCGGCCGGCCTCGCCGCGGGCCACGGCGCGCCGATCGTCTCGGTCGGCACCCTGGTCGCCTTCGTCTCGCTCCAGCAGGGCCTGTTCCGCCCGACCGTGAGCCTGCTGGCCACCGGCGTCCAGGTGCAGACCTCGCTGGCGCTGTTCCAGCGGATCTTCGAGTACCTCGACCTGCCGGTGGAGATCGCCGAGCCCGAGCACCCCGTCCGGCTGCCGGAGATCCGCGGCGACGTCACCTTCGACGGCGTGGAGTTCCGCTACCAGGACGACCAGGAGCGGCCCACCCTCACCGGCATCGACCTCAAGGTCCCGGCCGGCTCCTCGCTCGCCGTGGTCGGCGAGACCGGCTCCGGCAAGACCACGCTCAGCTACCTCGTCCCGCGGCTCTACGACGTCACCGGCGGCCGGGTCACCATCGACGGCACCGACGTGCGCGAGCTGTCCTTCGAGGCGCTCGCCCGGGCGGTCGGCGTGGTCTCCCAGGAGACCTACCTCTTCCACGCCTCGGTCGCCGACAACCTGCGCTTCGCCAAGCCCGACGCCACCGACGAGGAGCTGGTCGCCGCCGCCGAGGCCGCCCAGATCCACCCGATGATCGCCGCCCTGCCGGACGGCTACGACACCCTCGTCGGCGAGCGCGGCTACCGCTTCTCCGGCGGTGAGAAGCAGCGGCTGGCGATCGCCCGGACCATCCTGCGCAATCCGCCGGTGCTGATCCTGGACGAGGCCACCAGCGCGCTCGACAACCGCACCGAGGCCGCCGTCCAGCAGGCCATCGACGCCCTCGCCGCGGGCCGTACCACGATCACCATCGCGCACCGGCTCTCCACCGTGCGGGACGCCGACCAGATCGCCGTCCTCGACCGCGGCGAGATCGCCGAGCTCGGCACCCACGACGAGCTGCTCGCCCGCGGCGGCCGCTACGCCGCCCTGCTGCGCCGCGAGGGCATCGAGGCCTGAAGCGGGCCGCGCTACGTGCGCTGGGCGCGGGCCGCGGCCAGCGCCGCGGCCAGGTAGCGCCGCACGGCCGCCAGCTCGGCCCCGTCGAACTCCCCGGCGGCCGTCACCAGGCCGCCGATCAGCGGCCCGAAGAACGAGCGGCCCAGCTCGACGGCCCGGTCCTCCACGGACAGCAGCACCCGGCGGCGGTCCCGGTCGTCGCGGGTGCGCCGGACCAGGCCGAGGCGCTCCAGCCGGTCGACCAGCGCCGTGGTGCCCGCCGAGTTCAGCCGCAGCGCCTCGCCGAGCCGGCCCGGGGTGGTGCTCTCCCCGGCGCGGGCCGCGTCCAGCAGGTGGATCAGCGCCCGCAGGTCGGTCGGGTGCAGCCCGTGCCGCGCCGCGAACTCCGCCCCCAGCAGGTCGAACTCGACCGTCACCGCGCGCAGCAGGTGCACCAGCGCCATGCCGGCGCCGTCCGGTTCCTCCATTGACATCCTCTCCTCTCGCCGAACTAGTATCTCGCTGAACGAGAGTCATGGTCAACGAGTCGCCCCGGGAGGCTGCCGTGCCCGTCGAGTCCCAGGAGTTCACCGCCGCGTACGACGCGATGCTGGCCCGCTGGCCGGAGGGCACCGCCGAACTCGACGTGCCCACCCCGTACGGCACCACCCGGGTGCACGCCCTCGGGCCCGCGGACGGGACCCCGCTGGTGCTGCTGCCCGGCGGCGGCGCCACCGGCACGGTCTGGTACGCCGAGGCGGCCGCGCTCGGCGCCCGCCACCGGGTGCTCGCCGTCGACCTGCCCGGCGAGCCCGGACGCAGCCTCCCGGGAGGGCGGCCGGTGCGCACCCCGGCCGACCTGACGGCCTGGCTGGACGCGCTGCTCGACGGGCTCGGCGCCGACCGGGTCCACCTGTGCGGCCACTCCTACGGGGCCTGGATCGCCCTCGCCTACGCGGTGCACGCGCCCGGGCGGGTCGACCGGCTGGCCCTGCTCGACCCGACCGGCTGCTTCGCCGGCTTCCGGCCCGGCTACCTGCTGCGCGCCCTGCCGCTGGTGCTGCGGCCGACCCCGGCGCGGGCCCGCGCCCATCTGGCCCGGGAGACCGCCGGCGCGGCCGCGGCCGCCGATGCGCAGTGGCAGGAGCTCTACGCCCTCGGCGCCGGTCTCGGCGGCCGCCCGGTGGTCGGGCGGCGGCCGGACACTGCCGGGCTGCGGCTGCCGGTGCTGGTGCTGCTCGCCGAACGCAGCGGCGTGCACGACGTGCACCGGGTCGCCGAGAACGCCCGCCGGGCGCTGCCGCAGGCCGAGATCGCCACCCTGGCCGGGGCGAGCCACCACACGGTACCCACCGGGTGCGCCGCCGAGCTCGACCGGCGGCTGCTCGCCTTCCTCGACGCCCCTGCGGATCAGGCCGCCTTCGGGACCTCGTTGTAGGCGTCGGCGAGCTCCTGGCCGGAGAGCGCGTGAATGGCCGCCATCACCTCGTCGGTGACCTGGCGGCGGGCCCGCGCCGAGCGGGCCTGGCCGTGCAGCTCGGTGAAGTGCAGCGGCTCGCCGAAGCGCACCGTCACCTGCCGCACCCGGGGGATCCGCTTGCCGACTGGGAGGATCTCGGCCGGGCCCTCCAGGGCCACCGGCACCACCGGTACGCCGGCGGTCAGGGCGAGCCACGCGACGCCGGTCTTGCCGCGGTACAGCCGGCCGTCCAGCGAGCGGGTGCCCTCGGGGTAGATGCCGAAGGCCTTGCCGTCCTCCAGGATCTCCAGCGCCTGCTCCAGCGAGGCCGCCGCCGACCGGTAGGTGCCGCGCTCGACCGGCACCGCGTTCAGCACCGAGGTGAACACCGCGCGCGAGATCGCGCCCTTCAGCCCGGTGCCGGTGAAGTACTCGGCCTTCGCCAGGAAGAACACCTGGCGCGGCGCCGTCAGCGGGATCACCACGCTGTCGACGAACGACAGGTGGTTGCTGGCCAGGATCACCCCACCCTTGCGAGGCACGTGCTCCAGGCCCTCGATGACGGGCCGGTACACGGCCTTCGCCAGCGGCTTGAGCACGAGCTTCGTGATGAGGTTGAGCATGGGCCCTCCCTGGCCGGCCGGCGGGTTCCGGCAGCGATCACAGCGATCGGTTCGAGGTCAGACCGCAGGTTACGACATGCACCCCGGCGCCCGTCCACTCCCTCTCGGCCCTCGGGCACTGCGATTCTCGTCACGCTGCGCGCTGGAGCGACTGCAGACCGGTGCCGGCGGGGGTCGACGGACCGTCAGGCGGTCAGCACCCGGGCGGCGGGCGGCGCCGCGGGCGCGCCGGTCGGGAACACCCGGCGCACCACCCGCTCGGCCGCCGCGCCGTCGTCCCACGGACAGAACCGCTCCCGGAAGCGCGCCCGCAGCGCCGGCTCCGGATCCCCGGCCAGCAGGGCCGCCGCGACCTGGCCGCTCTCCAGGGCGACCGCGCCCGGCGGGTCGGCGAGCAGGTCGAAGTAGACGCCGCGGGCGGCGCGGTACTCCTCCCAGTCCGGCGCGAAGACCACGATCGGGCGGTCCAGGACCGCGTAGTCGAACATCAGCGACGAGTAGTCGGTGACCAGGGCGTCCGAGGCCAGGCAGAGGTCCTCGACCGAGGGGTGGCCCGACACGTCGAGGATCCGGGCGGCGCCCGGGTCCCCGTCGGCCGGGCCCGTCCCGCCCGTGTGGAAGTAGTGCGCGCGGACCAGCACGGTGTGGCCGGGGCCGAGCCGACGGGCCAGCTCGGGCAGGTCCAGCAGCGGCAGGTACCCGCCGCGGCCCTCGCGGTGGGTCGGCGCGTACAGCACGGTGCGCTGCCCGGCAGCGATGCCGAGCGCCTCGCGGACGGCGGCGCACTCCTCGGCGGTGGCGTTCACCAGCCGGTCGTTGCGCGGGTAGCCGGTCTCCAGCAGCTCGTACCGCCCCGGGAACGCCCGGGTGAAGTGCTCACTGGTGTGCGGATTGGGGGAGACCAGGTAGTCCCAGCGCCCCACGGCCTCGCGCAGCCGGTCGAAGTCCATGCCGTCCGCGGCGTCCGGGAACGCCCGCAGGTCCATGCCCATGCTCTTGAGCGGCGTGCCGTGCTGGGTCTGCACCTGCACCGCGCCCGGCCGCTTGCCCATGGTGTGCGGGAAGTTGACGTTGTTGACGAAGTACTTCGCGGTCGCCGTGGCGCGCAGGTACGCGGGCGAGTTCAGCAGCACGTAGGGCACCCCGGGCGGCAGCGCGGCGGCCTGGGCCCGGGTCTCCACCACCCACACCCCGCGGATCTGCGGGGCCAGCTCGCGGGCCTTCTCGTAGATCGCCGCCGGGTTGCAGGCGTAGCCGCGGTGCCAGTACGCCGCGTACACCGCCAGGTGCTCGTCCAGCGGCAGCCGCCGGAACACCCCGTACGCGGTCGAGCGGGCGCCGCCGCGCACCGCCCTCCGCAGGGCCGGTGCCGCCGCCCGGCCGGTGCGCCGGGCCGCCCGCGGCAGCGCCCGGGTGCGGCGCAGCGCGTCGTACGAGCGGCGGGCGCCGCGGGCCGCGAGCCGGGAGGCGATCCCCTGCGCCCCGAGCGGGAAGCGGTGGCCGGCCGGCCGGTGCCGGGCGATGTGGCCGGTGATCCGGTCGAAGAACTCGCCGCGCAGGGCGGCGGGCACCAGCCCGGGCGTGTCGTAGACGGTGAGGGCCTGGCGGACGGTGCGGTCGAAGACCAGCGGGCGCAGCGGGCTCGGCCGGCCGTCCAGGAAGGCGAAGATCGCGTCGTACTGCGCGAAGGCGTCCGCGTGCCGCGGGGAGGGCGTGCTGGTGATCGCGCCGGGGCGGCCGCGCCGGTAGGCGTAGCAGGGGCGGTCCAGGTAGCGCAGCCGCCCGGCGGCGAGCAGCGCCGGGTAGGTGACCGAGATGTCCTCGTAGTAACCCCGGCCGAACTCCACGCCGAGGCCGAGCAGGTAATCCCGGCGCAGGACCTTGTTCCAGACCGCCATGACGCTGCGCAGCAGGCCGGGCTGGTCGGCGGCGGTGCAGCCGTCCCGGAGCGGCCCGGTGGCCAGCAGGCGGCGCCAGGGGTTCGGCTCGGCGGAGCCGTCCGGGTAGGCGTGGACGAAGTCGGTGAGCAGCACGTCGGCGGGCCGCTCGGCGGCCTCCTCGCGGCGCAGCTCGGCCAGGACGGCGTCCAGGGCGCCCTCGGGCAGCCAGTCGTCGCTGTCGACGAACCAGAGGTAGCGGCCGCGGGCCTCGGCCAGGCCGGCCGTGCGGGCGCCGCCCAGTCCGCGGTTCTCGGCGAGGTGGAGCACCCGCATCCGGTCGTCGCCGGCGGCGTGCCGGTCGAGCAGGGCGCCGCAGCGGTCGGGGGAGCGGTCGTCCACCGCGATGATCTCGACCTCGCCCGGGGCCGCCGTCCGGCCCTGCAGTGACTCCAGGCACTGCGGCAGGAAGCGCTCCACCCCATGGACCGGCAGGACAATGCTGAGGAGGGGGCTCACGCTCGTTCACTCCGCGAGGGACGGTGGGGTCGGCGGCTGATCGCCCGGTCCGACCACTGTAGCCAGAAGAGGTGGACGGCCGGTTGACCGAAAGTGACCGTCGGGGTGTCGGCGGGTGTCCCGGAGCGGCGGACGGCGGATCGTTTCTGCGGGACCGGTCGCGGGGGAGGCGACGGCTCGCCGGAGGCCGGGGCGGCGCGCCCGGCGGGTGTGCGCGGGGCCGCCGGCGGGGCCGGAAAACGCGACCGCCGGTGCCGCGCCGTGCGAGCGGCGGCCCCGGCAGTCCGGTTGGCGGCCAGGCCGACCCTCAACGGCCGGCCGCCGGTCCGTACACCACACCTGAGCCGGGCCGCCGCAGCGTCGAGACGGCCGGACAGTGACTCATGTCGGTGTCGGAAGAACATTCATCTGTCGAACTCATTTGACAGGGTCTCCCAGGGGGTGGCCCGGGATTCCGCGTCTGAGGAAATATTGCTTGTAGGTTTCCGTCACGTCAATCCCTCTGACGCGTTCAAGTTCTGAAGTCTCGCTCCGGGGGGATCCGCACCTGCCCCGGCCTGCCCCGCCGCGGTCGCCGCACGCACCCCGAGGGGGGGCTCGGGTGGAGCACCGGCGCACCGCCGGCCTCCCGCGCGCCGAGCCGTGCCGCTCTGAGCGGCGGCGCGGTGCACCGTGCTCCCGGGAACGGGTTTGGGCCCGCCCGACCCCCGCCACCTGCGGCGGCGGACCGCCGGCATCGATGCGCAGTCGTGACCGAGCCCACGGCCTCCTGGTGAAGCGTCAGTTCCTGTCGCACGATACGGTGGCAGAACACCAGGACGGTTGCGCGAAGACCGTCAGACACGGATAGTCTTCGCCTCACGGCCCTGGCGCCTCGTAGGGGTGGGAAACGATGGAACAGATGCAAGTGCGGCCCCGGCCACGGGTGCCGGCGATCCAGTGCGGAGTCGGTGCGACCGGCCGCCGGATCGACCGCCACCTCGCCGTGCTCGGCGCGCCGGCGCTCTCGACGGTCGACACGGCCGAGGCCCTCGGCCTCATAAGGGAGCTGACCCCGCGCGGTACCGGAGGGGTCGGTGCGAAGAACGCGCCGCGCCGCACCGCCCGCGTGTCGCTGCTCGCGCCGCTCCGCCGGCTGCGTCGCAGCCTGTTCGGCGGCCGCGGCTAGTCCGGGTCCGCCCGGACGACGACCCGACGGACGCGATGTCCGCCGGGTCCTTCCCATGTCCTCACCATCCTCCCCCGCAGCCTCACGGGCCTTCCCCCGGACCTGCGCGGCAGGGCGCCCGGGATGCGCCAGGATGTGACCATGTCGGACACCTTCCACTCCCGCACCTTCGAGATCACCACGGGCACCGGCGAGGTCGCCCTCGACGTGACGGAGCGCTGCGCGGCCTTCCTGGACTCCGCCGCCCGCGGCCGCGACGGACTGCTGAACGTGTTCGTCCCGCACGCCACCGCCGGGATCGCGGTGATCGAGACCGGCGCGGGCAGCGACGAGGACCTGCTCGCCCTGCTCCGCGACCTGCTGCCCGCCGACGGCCGCTGGCGCCATCGCCACGGCAGCCCCGGGCACGGCCGGGACCACGTGCTGCCCGGACTGGTCGCCCCGCACGCCACCCTCCCGGTGATCGGCGGCCGGCTCGCCCTCGGCATCTGGCAGTCGGTGGTGCTGGTCGACACCAACATCGACAACCCGCGCCGCACGCTACGGCTCAGCTTCCTCGGCTGAGGCGGGCCCCGGGCCGCTCACGGGCCGCTCCGCCGGTTCCCCCCGGCCGGTGCCGAGCCCGGCCGTCCGGCATACGGGACGGCCGGCCGGCGTTGCTTGCCGGGGACGGCGCACGGCGGATAGGAAGACGGCCATGGACGACGACGACACCCTCTGCGCGGTACCCCGGGACGACGCCGCGGCCCTGCGCGGGCTCACCCCGGCCGACCCGGCCGCCGGCCCGCGCGCCGACTGCGTGCTGTGCGGCGAGCCCACCGAGCACCCGGCGGACCTGGCCGGCGCCACCTACTGCCCGGTCTGCACCTGGCAGCAGGCCCAGCGGATCGCCTGCTCGGGCTGACCGGGCTGACCGGGCTGACCGGGCGGGCCGGGCCCGGGGTGCTCAGCCGAGGTCCGGGCCGGCCGCCCGGAGCGCCGACGCCCGGCCCAGCCGGGCGAGCGCGGCGTCCCACGGGAAGTCCGGCGGGCCCTCGTCACCGCGGTCGTCCACCCCCGGGCGGTCCGCGTCCAGCAGGACGTCGACGCCGGCGCCGCGCAGCGCGGCCACCGAGCGGCCGTACTGCGGATGGCCGGCGAGCGCCGGGTTGACGCACGGCACCACGCACACCGGCAGGCCCTTGCCGACCGCCTCGGCGGTGTACCCGGCGACCCAGGACGAGGTGAGCCCGAGCGCCAGGCAGTTGACGCTGTTGAAGGTCGCCGGGGCGAACAGCACGGCGTCGGCAGGCGGCAGGACGTCCGGCTCGCCGGGCCGCCGGTAGCGCGACTTCACCAGGTGCCCGGTGAGCGCCTCCAGCCGTGCCACCTCCCCGCCCAGCCAGGACGCCGCGGTTGGGGTCAGCCCGAGCACGACGTCCCACCCCGCCGCCCGGGCCCGCCCGATCACCGGGCCGACGCCGAGGACCGGCGGGGCCGCCGAGCCGAGCAGGTACAGGACGGGGTGCGACGCGGTGTCAGCCATGGCGCCATCGAACCGGTGCCCCGCCCCGGCGGGCAAGGCGGCGGGCGGAGCCCGCGGCCGCTCAGACGTCCTGCTGCGCCGTCACCGCCAGCGTCGAGCCGTGCCGGCCCTTGCGGACCACCAGCTGCGCGGGGATCCGCGAGCGGAGGTCGGCGACGTGGCTGACGATCCCGACCGAGCGGTCCCGCTCGCGCAGCCCGTCCAGCACGTCCATCACCTCCTCCAGGGTGTGCTCGTCGAGGCTGCCGAAGCCCTCGTCGATGAAGAGCGTGTCCAGCGGCATGCCGCCCGCCTCGTCGGTCACCACGTCCGCCAGGCCGAGCGCCAGGGCCAGCGAGGCGAAGAAGCTCTCGCCGCCGGAGAGCGTGGCGGTGTCCCGGTCGCTGCCCGTCCAGGCGTCCACCACCCGCAGGGACAGCCCGGAGCGCTTGGTGCCCGACACCAGGCCGTCGCTGTGCACCAGCGTGTACCGCCCGCCCGACATCCGGACCAGCCGCTCGCTGGCCGCCGCCGCGACCTGCTCCAGCCGGGCCGCCAGCACGTACGACTCCAGCCGCATCCGCAGCGCGTTCTCCCCGGGCGCGCCCGAGACCAGCGCCGACAGCCGGCCGATCCGGCCGAGCTCCTCCAGCGCCGGGCCGAGCTCGCGGGCCAGCGCGGTCAGCCCCGCCCCGAGCCGGGCCAGCGCCGCGCAGCGCCGCTCGGCCTCGTCGACGGCCGATCGCGCCCGCCCCAGCCACCCGGTGGCCCGCGCCAGCGCCTCGGCGGCGCCCGCCGGGTCGGCCGGCGCCCGGGCGGCGGCCGCCGCCAGCTCCGGCCGGGCCAGATCGGCCTCGGCCGCCGCCAGCGCCCGGTCGTGGGCCTCCAGCCGGGCCTCCAGCGCGGCCCGTTCGGCGGCCGGCAGCAGGGCCTCGGCGGCCTCGCGCGGCGAGCCGAAACCGGCCTCCACGGCCACCCGCTCCAGCTCCCGTTCGGCGTCGGCGAGCCGGCCCGCGGCCTCCGCGGTCGCCCGGACGGCCGCGAGCGCCGCCGCCACCGCCTCGGCCGCCGCGGAGACCTGGGCCGCGCGGGCGGCCACCGACGGGGCGTCACCCCGGACGACGGCCAGCCGCCCGGCCAGCTCGCGCCGTTCGGCGTCCAATGCGCGCAGCCGGGCGGAGGCGGCCGCGGTGGCCTCGCCGCTCTCGCGCAGCTGCTCGCGGGCGGCCTCCTGCTCCCGCGTCCACTGCGCGATCCGCCGGTCGATCCCGCCGATGGCGTCCGCCAGACGGACGGCATCGGCGCGCTCCCGGCCGACCGCCGCCAGCTCGTCGGCGAGCCCGTCCGCGGGACGGCCGCCGGCCGCGGCCGTGGCGGCCGACTCCTCGACCCGCAGCCCGGTGAGCGCCCGGTCGGCCTCGGCGACCGCCTGCTCGGCGGCGGCCTGGGCGAGCC
>NZ_JBHWBW010000211.1:0-12616 GCF_042735675.1 Kitasatospora sp. NPDC059571 | reverse complement strand
CCCCACGGCTGTGTCGCCGCCCGCGGGAGGCGCGCCCTACGGGCAGCGCACCACCTGGCCGGCGTAGGCGAGGCCGCCGCCGAAGCCGAAGAGCAGCACCGGGTCGCCGGAGCGCAGCTCGCCGCGCTCGACCAGCTTGGAGAGCGCCAGCGGGATCGAGGCGGCCGAGGTGTTGCCGGAGTCGACCACGTCGCGGGCGATCACGGCGTCCGGCCCGGTGCCCAGCTTGGCGGCGATCGCGTCGATGATCCGCAGGTTCGCCTGGTGGGCCACGAAGCCGCGCAGCTCCGAGGGGTCCAGGCCGGCCTTGTGGCAGGTCTCCCGAGCCAGCGGGGCGATCTTGGTGGTCGCCCAGCGGAACACCGCCTGGCCCTGCTGGCTGATGGTCGGGTCCCAGCCGGTGATCACCACGGCGTCGCCCTTCTCGGGCTCGGAGCCCCAGACCACCGGCCCGATGCCCGCCTGCTCGTCCGGTACGGCCTCCACCACGGCCGCGCCGGCGCCGTCGCCGAAGATCACGCAGGTGGAGCGGTCGGTCCAGTCGATGGTGTCGGACATCCGCTCGGCCCCGATCACCAGGGCCCGGGTCGCCGCGCCGGCCCGGATCGCGTGGTCGGCGGTGGCCAGCGCGTACGAGAAGCCCGAGCAGACGGTGTTGATGTCGTACGCGGCCGGGGCGGTGATCCCCAGCCGGGCGGCGACGGCGGCCGCGGTGTTGGGGCTGCGCTCGACGGCGGTGCAGGTGGCGACCACGACCAGGTCGATGTCCGCGGCGTGCCGGCCGCCCGCGGCGAGGGCCTTCTGGGCGGCCTCGACGGCCAGGTCGACCAGGGTCTCGTCGACCGCGATGTGCCTGGTGCGGATGCCGACCCGGGAGCGGATCCACTCGTCGTCGGTGTCGACCAGCTTCGCCAGGTCGTCGTTGGTGAGGACCTTGGGCGGCTGGTAGTGGCCGAGCGCCACGATGCGGGAGGCGGTCATACATCAACTCAACCGGGTTACCGGCGGGTCGCCCGGTGACGCCCCGGTACAGGATCCGGTGTCGTTCGCTGTAGGGGGGTGACAAAGCCCCCCGTATCGCACGGCTCAGGTGGCCAGGGTGGCCGCGTCGCCCATCGCGATCATCGGGTGTGCGGCCGGGTCGAGCGTGCGGATCAGCTCGATCATGTCCGCCTCGGGCAGCGAGACGCAGGCGTGCGTCGGGCCGCCGTGGTCGACGTGCAGCCAGACGCCGCCGCCCTTGGCCGCGCCCTCCGGGTAGGTGGTGTCGAGCGGCGAGCGGCCGGCCACCCGGTTGTAGTTGATCGCCACCACGTAGTCGAAGGAGCCGGCCAGCTGCTCCCCGTTGAAGCCGGTGCCGCCGACCACGAAGTGCGAGTCCCGGTCGTACGGCAGCTTGCTGCCCGGGTCGGCCTTGCGGCCGCCCGCGTCGGTCAGCGCGAAGACGCCGACCGGGCTGTGCAGGTCGCCGGACTTCTTGGTCTGCGTCCAGCCCTTGTAGCCGTTGTGCCCGGCCCAGGCCTGCCCGGCCCGCCAGCGGCCGTCGGGCGTGCGCGTCCAGAGCGTGACGGTGGTGTCGGAGGAGTCCTTGTCCTTGCCGGAGGCGACGACCAGCTGGGTCGTCTCGGCGGGGATCTTCGCCAGGAAGGACGGACCGAGCCCGGGGACGACCGCCACCGTGCCGTCGTTGCGGTCGGAGCGGTCGGCGACCGGCGCCTCGGTGCGGGCGTCGGCCGGCAGCGGGGCGAGGTCGGCGCGCTGCACGTCGGCCTCGGTGCGGTCCTGGGCGCCCGCGCTGGTGAGTCCGGGCAGCTGCACGCGCCCCTGGCCGACGGTGAACCAGCCGGCCGCGGCGGCCAGCAGCATCGCCGTACCGCCCATCAGGGCCTTGCCCGTGCGGCGCTTCTTGGCCTTCCGCCGGTGTCCGCGGCCCCGCGGCGCGGTGCCCTCCGCACTGCTGCGGGGGCCCGGCACGGCGGCCGAGCGGCGGTGGGCGGAGGCACGGTGGGAACCGGACATGGGGACGATCCTCCCAAAGTCCCCGGCGGAAGCGAAACCCGGGGCGTGTGGTGAGCCTGTGAGCATACGCGGCCCGAGGGGTGCCCGGGCCGTGCCCGGGGCCGCCGCCACCGGGTTGCGGGGGCGTGCGCGGCGGACGGCGCGCGCGGCGCCCAGAACGCGCCCGGACACGCGCCGGGCCCGCCGGCGGTGGTCCGCCGTCGGGCCCGCGGGTGCGCGGAGCGCCGGGTCAGAGGCGCATGGCCTGCGGGGTCTCGCGGCGCGTCAGGTCAGGCCCGTCGTACTCGCGGATGACCTCGTAGCGGGTGTTGCGCTCGACCGGGCGGAAGCCGGCGTCGCGGATCAGGTCGAGCAGGTCGTCGCGGCCCAGCTTGTTCGGCGTGCCGAAGTTGTCCGCGTCGTGGGTGATCTTGTACTCGACCACCGATCCGTCCATGTCGTCGGCGCCGTGACTGAGCGCCAGCTGCGCGGTGGTGACGCCGTGCATCACCCAGAACACCTTGACGTGCGGGACGTTGTCGAAGAGCAGCCGGGAGACCGCGAAGGTCTTCAGCGCCTCGGCGCCGGTGGCCATCTCGGTGCGGTCCATCAGCCGGTTGCGGACGATGCCGTCCTTGGAGTCGTGGAAGTCGTGCTGGTAGCGCAGCGGGATGAAGACCTGGAAGCCGCCGGTCTCGTCCTGCAGCTCGCGCAGCCGCAGCACGTGGTCGACCCGGTGGCGGGGCTCCTCGATGTGCCCGTACAGCATGGTGCACGGGGTCTTGAGGCCCTTCTCGTGCGCCAGGCGGTGGATCCGCGACCAGTCCTCCCAGTGGGTGGCGTGGTCGACGATGTGCTGGCGGACCTCCCAGTCGAAGATCTCCGCGCCGCCGCCGGTGAGCGACTCCAGGCCGGCGTCGATCAGCTCGTCGAGGATCTCGGACGCGGACAGGCCGCTGATCTTCTCGAACCAGTGGATCTCGGTGGCGGTGAAGGCCTTCAGCGAGACGTTCGGCAGGGCGCTCTTCAGCTCCCGCAGCGAGCGCGGGTAGTACCGCCAGGGCAGCGTGGGGTGCAGGCCGTTGACGATGTGGAGCTCGGTGAGGGACTCCGACTCCATCGCCTTGGCGAGGCGCACGGCCTCCTCGATGCGCATGGTGTACGCGTCCTTCTCGCCCGGCTTGCGCTGGAACGAGCAGTAGGCGCAGGAGGCGGAGCAGACGTTGGTCATGTTGAGGTGGCGGTTGACGTTGAAGTGGACGACGTCGCCGTTCTTCTGCGTCCGCACGTGGTGCGCCAGCCCGCCCAGCCAGGCCAGGTCGTCGCTCTCGTAGAGGGCGATGCCGTCCTCGCGGGTCAGCCGCTCGCCCGCGTAGACCTTCGCCTCCAGCTCGCGCTTGAGCCCTGCGTCCATGCGGTGAACCGCCCTCTCGTACCTGCGGGAACAATGCCGGAACCGAGACTACGCCTTGCACCCGCGGGGCCGTCCGCAGGGGCGCGGCCGACCGGCGGGCCGGTCACTGCGCCAGCAGCTCCGCGAGCAGCGCGGGCTCGATGTTGCCGCCGCTGACCACGGCCGCGGCGACCCGGCCGCCGACCTCGTCCGCGCGGTGGAACCAGCCGGCCGCGGCGACCGCGCCGGACGGCTCGGCGACCAGCCGGCCGCGCCGGGCCAGCAGGGCGACGGTGGCGCGGATCTCGTCCTCGGTGACGGTGACGATGTCGTCCACGTACGCCGTCAGGTGGCGGAACGGCAGCACGCCGAGCGACGGGGTGCGCAGCCCGTCCGCGATGGTGCGGTAGGTGTCCTCGACCGGCCAGGCGAGGTGCTCGCCGGCCCGCAGGCTGGCCTGGGCGTCGGCGGCGAGCTCGGGCTCGACGCCGACCACCCGCACCCCGGGGCAGGTCAGCTTGAGGGCGGCGGCGGTGCCGGAGATCAGTCCGCCGCCGCTGACCGGCACCAGCACGGTGTCCAGCTCGTCGGGGGCGTCCTCGGCGATCTCCAGGCCGACCGTGCCCTGCCCGGCGATGATGTACGGGTCGTCGTACGGGGGCACCCAGACGTAGCCGTGCCGCTCGACCAGTTCGGCGGGCAGGGTGTCGCGCTCGCCGGGGGCGACCAGGATCACCTCGGAGCCGAAGGCCCGGGTGTTGGCGACCTTCACGGCGGGCGAGGTGTCGGGCATGACGATGACGGCCTTGATGCCGAGCAGCGCGGCCGCGTACGCGACCGCCTGGGCGTGGTTGCCGCTCGACTGCGCGACCACACCGCGCGAGCGCTCCTCGGCGGTCATCGCCGACAGCCGGTTGTAGGCGCCGCGCAGCTTGAAGGCGCCGGTCGGCTGGAGGCTCTCCGGCTTCAGCCACAGGCGCCGGTCGCCGTCCGCCGCCCACGGGCAGGGCAGCAGCGGGGTGCGTACCGCCACTCCGGCGATCCGCCGCTGCGCGGCGCGCAGCTCCTCCAGTCCGACCAGTGTCATGCCGTCCGTCCCTCCTCGGTGTGTCCGCCGGCGCTCCGGGTCACTCCCCGGCGACCAGCGGCAGTTCGCTGACCCGGCTCTCCCACTTGGTGGAGAGGACCACCGTCGTGCGGGTGCGGGCGACGCCCTTGGTGCCGGAGATGCGCTTGACCACCGACTCCAGGCCCTCCACGTCGGGGACGCGGACCTTGAGCATGTAGGAGTCGTCGCCGGCGATGAACCAGCAGTCCTCCACCTCGGGGAGGTCCTTGAGCCGGTGCGCGACGTCCTCGTGGTCGGCCGCGTCGGTGAGCTGAAGGCCGATCAGGGCGGTCACCCCGAAGCCGAGCGAGGCCGGGTTGACCGTGGCGCGGTAGCCGGTGATCACCCCGGCCTGCTCCAGGCGGTTGATGCGGTCGGTCACGCTGGGCCCCGACAGGCCGACGAGCCGGCCCAGCTCCGCGTACGAGGCGCGGCCGTTCTCCCGCAGCGCCTGGATGAGCTGTCTGTCCACGGTGTCCATATGCCTGCCAGCGTCCTTCCGAACCTCACCCGACCCAGAGATCATTATCCGGATTCGAAGGCGCTGTGCGCGGATCAACCCGGATATCGCAAAGAACATACTCTCCCGGCCCGGCCGGTCTCACTCGGCCTTGGCCGCCGCTCCCAGTTCGCCCTCCCAGCGCCGGTACAGGGCGTGCGGGACGGCGACCGCGTCGAGCACGCGGCCGGCCACGAAGTCGACCAGTTCACGGGCGGTGGAGCCGCCCGCGTAGAAGCCGGGCGAGGCGGGGAGCACCACGGCACCCTGGGCGTCGAGTTCGACGAGGTGCTTCAGCGTCACCCCATCGAGGGGGGTCTCGCGCAGGCAGACCACCAGGGGCCGGCGCTCCTTGAGGGTGACGGCGGCGGCGCGCTGCAGCAGGTCCTTGCTGAGGCCGAGGGCGATGCCGGCGACCGCGCCGGTGGTGGCGGGGACGACCAGCATGCCCTTGGCCGGGTAGGAGCCGGAGGACGGGCCGGCCGCGAAGTCGCCGGCGGCCCAGTAGCGCACGTCGCCCGGTTCGGCACCGAGCCACTGCGCGAGGTCGGTGCGCCAGTGGGCGTCGCGGAAGGAGATGCCGGTCTCGTCCAGGATGGTGAGCCGGGCGGCCCGGCTCACCACCAGGTCCACCGACTCGCCCGCCGCGAAGAGCGCGCGGAGCACCGACGCCGCGTACGGCGTCCCGGACGCTCCGGACACCCCGACCACCCACGGCCTGCGCACCTGCTGCTGATCGCTCATGCCCCGACCCTAGGTGGTGCCGGGAGGGCGGGGGCGGGCGGCCGGACGCGGCAGACCGCTGCGGCGGGCGGGTCCGGCGGGGCAGGATGGACGGCATGGCCGAGACGCTGATCGACCTCACCCATCCGGTGACCACCGGCATGCCGGTCTATCCGGGCGACCCGGCGGTGGAGCTCACCGCGGCCCTGACCACCGCCACTGCCGGGGTCAACGTGCTGGCGCTGCACCTGGGTTCGCAGTCCGGGACGCACGTGGACGCGCCGTACCACGTGGACGTCACCTGGCCGACCCTGGACGGGCTGCCGCTGGAGATGTTCACCGGGCCCGCGGTCGTCGCCGACCTGCGGGGGCTGGAGCCGCGCTCGGCGGTGACGGCCGCCCGGCTCGGGCCGGCGCTGGCCCTGGCGGAGCGGACGCCGGGCGCGCTGCTGCTGCTGGCGACCGGCTGGCCGCGGCACTGGGGCAGCGACCACTACCTGGCACACCCGTACCTGACCGCGGAGGCGGCGCGGGCGGTCGTGGCCGCGGGGATCCGCACGGTGGGGGTGGACGCGCTGTCGGTGGACCCGACGCCGGAGCCCGGTCCGGCCGACCCGGCGGTCGCGGCGCTGCTCGCGGAGCTGGCGGACGAGCACGACCCGGCGGCGGAGGAGCCGAGCCTGGCGGCGCACCGGGTGCTGCTGGGCCGGCCCGGCGGCGGGGTGATCGCGGAGAACCTGGCCGATCTGACGCCGCTGCTGGCGGCGCAGGAGGCGGGTGCGCCGATCGAGGTGTCGCTCTTCCCGCTGCGGCTGGCCGCGGCGGACGGCGCCCCGGTGCGGGCGGTGGCGCGGATCGGCTGACCGCCGCCGCGGCCGGGGGCCGACCGGCCCGCGATAGATCATTTACAGGTCTAGACCATGCCTCGGGTGCGCCGCTACGCTCCCCTTCCATGGCAGAGATCTCCGGAGTGGTGGAGCGGATCTGGCGCTACCCGGTGAAGTCCACCGGCGGCGAACGGCTCGACACCGTCGAGGTGGACGGGCGCGGCCTGGCCGGCGACCGCCTCTACGCCGTGCGGGACGGCTCCGGCAGGCTCGGCTCCGGCAAGAACACCCGCCGCTTCCGCCGGATGGACGGCCTGCTGCGGCTCGGCTCCCGGCTCGGCCCCCGGCTCGGCGCCCCGCAGCTGCTCGACCCGCTCGGCAGCCCGGTCGAGGACGCGGACGCCTTCCTCCGCGCCTACCTGGAACGCGAGGACGTGGCGCTGGCCCGCGAGGACGCCGTCCCGCACTTCGACCAGCTGCCGGTCTCCGTCCTCACCACCGCGACCCTGGACTGGGTCCGGGCCGCCGTCCCGGCCGCGGTCGTCGACGAGCGGCGCTTTCGCCCCAACATCCTGCTGCGCACGCCCGCGGGCACGCCGCCGTTCGTCGAGGACACCTGGTTCGGCCGGGAGGGCCGGGTCCGCGGCGGGGTACGCCTCGCCTTCGTCCGGTCCAGCGAGCGGTGCGCGATGACCGGGCTCGCCCAGCCGGGCCTGCCGCACGCGCCGGAGATCCTCCGGGCGATCACGCTGGCCCACGACGGCCGGCTGGACGCCCTCGCCACCGTCGCCCGCCCCGGCCGGCTGCGGGTGGGCGACGCCATGGCGCTGGCCTGAGGCCCCCGGGCCGGCCGGTCAGCCCGTCACGGCCACCGGCGCGTCCCAGGCGTTGCGGTCCACGGTCAGCGTCACGCCGCCGTACGTCTCGCGCTGGTTCACCTGGTACTGGTGGCCGCGGTTGCGCCCGGTGAACAGCCCGGCGTCGTAGGGGAAGCTGCCGGTGGTGTCCGCGGCGCCGTCGTACTTGGCGTACCAGAGGGCGTCCGGCAGGTCGGGCAGGCCCTGCGCGGCGGCCCGGGCGATGCCGGCCGCGCTGGAGGAGGCGAAGCCGTAGAAGCCCGGCCGGTAGCCCTTGGCCCGCACGGCCCGGTCGAAGGACTGTGTGTAGGCCAGCACCGCGTCCGCGCAGGCGGTGTCCGCGGTGTTGTAGGCCTCCACGTCCAGGTACAGCGGGGTGCCGGCCCGCATGCCCAGCGCAGAGGCCTTGGCCACCGCATCGGCGCCGTCCGCCGCACCCAGCGGCACCGCGGTGTCCGCGGTGATCTTCTCCGGGCTGCTGCCGGTCTGGCACGGCGGCTGCGCGCCGACGTACAGCGGGATCAGCTTCCAGCCGGACCCGCTCACCGACGCCACCCAGTCCGCGCTCAGCTGCGGCTGGGCGCAGCCGCGGTTGCGGCCGCCGACGTAGACCGCCGCCGCGCCGTAGGGGGAGGCGGTGCGCCAGGCGTTCATGGCCGTGAGCGAGGGTGCGGTGCAGGTGTCGAAGGCCAGGCCGGTGAAGGCGCCGTTGTCGCTCAGCCGCGGGCCGGAGCGCGACGGTGGGGACCCGATCTCGGGGAGCGCGGAGGCCGCCGCGGTGGGCGGGGCGGAGGCGGATCCGGACGGGGAGGCGTCCGCGGCCGCCGGTGCCGTGCCGCCCGGCGCCGGGGCCCCGCTCCCCGAGGGGTCGGGGTCGGCCGGGCCGGTGGTGCCGTCCACCGGGTCCGTGGCGTCGGCCCGGGCCGCGGAGTCGGCGGCCGTCGGGGCCGCCGTCGGGACGACGCCGGCGGCGTACGCCACCGCCGCGGAGCCGGCCACGAGCAGGGCGGCCACGGACAGGACGGCGCCACGCCGTCTCGGGGTGCGGCGGCGCGTGGGCACGGATTCCTCCCGGCAGGTGGACGGCGTCGGTACGACTACCTATCACCTGCCGTGGCGCCGCCCGCAGTCGGGGGCCCCTCCGATCCGGCGAGGACCAGGCAGAACGGGTGCCCGGCCGGGTCGGTGTAGACGCGCCAGCCGCTCTCGCCGGCCTTCAGCACCGCCCCGAGCTCCAGCACCCTCCGCTCGGCCTCCTCCAGGTCGGCGACCTCGACGTCCAGGTGCATCTGCTGGGGGTGCGCCGGATCGGGCCACATCGGCGGGCGGTAGTCCTCCACCCGCTGGAAGCCGAGCACCATGCCGCCGGGCGCGTGCACGGTCGACCACTCGGCGTCCAGCGACCAGCGCGGGTCCGGGCGGTCGACCTCCCCGTCGAGCAGGGCGCCGTAGAAGTGCGCCAGACCCGCGGGGTAGTGGCAGTCCAGCACCACGCACTGCAGCTTTCCGATCATCGGTACCACTCCTCGGGAGCATCGGTCGGTCACCCGTACACGTCTCCAGGATCCGACGCGGCACGCCCGCCCGGCCGGTCGGCGCGCGCAGCGGGTGGTGGTTCCCCCGAGCAGCGGTGGACGCCGCCCTCCGGGAGCGCCTCGCCGACTCCGCCGCGGAGGTCCGCGCCCACGCCCGCCTCGCCCTCCGGTCCCCCGTCGGCCAGCAACGCGCATGCGCCGGGGGCGCGGGGAAGTCCCCGCGCCCCCGGTGGCAGGCCGTGTGCTCGCCGGTGCTCCCGGCGGGCCGTCAGATCCCCAGGCCCCGGAGGATCAGGTCGAGGAGGGCGAACGCGAACAGCGAGATGCCGACGAAGCCGTTGGTGGTGAAGAAGGCGCGGTTGAGCCGCGACAGGTCGCCCGGCTTCACGATGCTGTGCTCGTACAGGAAGGCGCCGACGACCACCAGGAGCCCGACCCAGAAGGCCGGGCCGGCGTCGGTCAGCACCGCGTACCAGGCGAGCAGCACGGTGGTGACGGCGTGGCAGGCGCGGGCCCCGTACAGGGCGGCCGGGACACCGAAGCGGGCCGGCACCGAGCGGACGCCCTCGGCGCGGTCGGCGGCCACGTCCTGGCAGCCGAAGATCAGGTCGAACCCGCCGATCCAGATACCGACGGCCAGGCCCAGCACCACGGCGTCCCAGGACCAGCGGCCGGTGACGGCCAGCCAGGCGCCGACCGGGCCCATCGCCTGGGCCAGGCCCAGGATGGCGTGCGGGAAGTCGGTGAACCGCTTGCCGTACGGGTAGACCACCATCGGGACGACGGCGACCGGGGCCAGCGCCAGGCAGAGCGGGTTGAGCAGGGCCGCCGCGCCGAGGAAGACCACCAGGGCGACGGCCGAGCCGGTGTACGCGGTGCGCAGCGAGACCGCGCCGGTGACCAGCTCACGGCCGGCGGTGCGCGGGTTCCGGGCGTCGATCTCGCGGTCGATGATCCGGTTGGCGGCCATCGCGAAGGTGCGCAGGCCGACCATGCAGACGGTGACGATGAGCAGCTGGCCCCAGTGCACCCGCCGGTCGGCGAGGAACATCGCGGTGAGTGCGGCGATGTACGCGAACGGCAGGGCGAAGACCGAGTGCTCGATCATGACCAGGCGCAGGAACGCCTTGATCTTGCCGGGCGGGACCTCGTATGCGGCGGCCGTGGTCACAGCCCGTACTCCTTCCAGCGCTTGGTCACCAGAGCGGCGGTCGCGGGGTCGGAGGCGACCATCTCGGGCCATCCGCCGTCGCGGGTGTAGCCCTCCTCGGGCAGCTTGCGGGTGGCGTCGATGCCGGCCTTGCCGCCCCAGAACTGCTGGTAGGAGGCGTGGTCGAGGTGGTCGACCGGGCCCTCGACGACGACCAGGTCGCGGCTGTAGTCGGTGTTGCCGAGCGCCCGCCAGGCGACCTCGTGGTAGTCGTGCACGTCGCAGTCGGCGTCCACCACGATGATCAGCTTGGTCAGCGACATCATGTGGGCGCCCCAGATGGCGTGCATGACCTTCTGGGCGTGCTTGGGGTACTTCTTGTCGATCGAGACGATGACGCAGTTGTGGAAGCCGCCCGCCTCGGGCAGGTCGTAGTCGACGATGTCCGGGATGATGATCTTGAGCAGCGGCAGGAAGAACCGCTCGGTGAACTTGCCCAGCGGGCCGTCCTCGGTCGGCGGCCGGCCGACCACGATGGACTGGAGCAGCGGGCGGCGGCGCATCGTCACGCAGTCGATGGTCAGCGCCGGGAACGGCTCCTGCGGCGTGTAGAAGCCGGTGTGGTCGCCGAACGGCCCCTCGGGCAGCATCTCGCCGGGCTCAAGCCAGCCCTCCAGGACCACCTCGGCGTCGGCCGGCACCTGCAGCGGGACGGTCTTGCAGTCGACCATCCGCACCCGCTCGCCGGCCACGAAGCCGGCGAACAGGTACTCGTCGATGTCACCGGGCAGCGGCGCGGTCGCCGCGTAGGTCACGGCCGGCGGGCAGCCGAAGGCGATCGCGACGGGCAGCCGCTCGCCGCGCTTGGCGGCGACCGCGGCGTGGTTGCGGCTGTCCTTGTGGATCTGCCAGTGCATCCCGATGGTGCGCTTGTCGTGGCGCTGCAGGCGGTACAGGCCGAGGTTGCGGACGCCGGTGTCCGGGTCCTTGGTGTGGGTCAGGCCCAGGTTGAAGAACGAGCCGCCGTCCAGCGGCCAGGTGAACAGGGCGGGCAGCTGCTCCAGGTCGACCTCGTCGCCGGTGAGCACGATCTCCTGCACCGGCGCGTCGCCGGACTTCACGTGCTTCGGCGGCACGTGCGCCATCGAGGCGAGCTTGCCGAAGGCGTCCCGGAAGCCGGTGAAGCCCTGCGGCAGCTCGGGCTTGAGCAGGCCGGCGATCTTCTCGGAGATCTCGTCCGGCGACTTCAGGCCGAGGGCCTTGGCGAGCCTGCGCTCGGTGCCGAAGACGTTCATCGCGAGCGGCATCGCCGCACCCTTGACGTTCTCGAAGAGCAGGGCCGGGCCCTTGGCCTTCTGGACCCGGTCGACGATCTCCCCGATCTCCAGGTACGGATCCACCTCGGTCTTGATCCGCTTGAGGTCGCCCTCGCGTTCCAGGGCGCGGAGGAAGGAGCGGAGATCGTCGTATGCCATAGGGGTCAGTATCCGACACGGGTTACCCTGGCCCCGCCAAGGGCCCGTGTTCCGCCACGGCTCCGCCGCTCTCCGGGGGGACCACCGTCGTGCTGCGCATCCTGCTCGTGCTGCTCCCGCTCGTCCTGTGGGTGTGGGCGTTCATCGACTGCCTGACCACCCCGGAGGAGCACGTCCGCCACCTGCCGAAGGTGGTGTGGGTGATCATCGTGCTGCTCTTCCCCCTGGTCGGCTCGCTCGCCTGGCTGGCCGTGGGCCGGCGGCGCGGCGCACGGCGCACGGCCGGCGGCCCGGGCGCACCGGCGGCGGCCGGCGCCGGCCGGCCGGGGCGGACCTTCGTCGCCCCCGACGACAACCCGGAGTTCCTGGCGTCGCTCGACCGGGCCAACGGGGCGGACCAGCAGCGGCTGCGGCAGTGGGAGGCCGACCTGCGGCGCCGCGAGGAGGAGCTGCGCCGAAAGGACGAGCCGGAGGGCGACAGCCGCGGCTGATCGCGATTTGGCGCTTCCCTACCATCCCCGGCGTCCGTCCCGGCCCTCGGCCGGCCACCGCCGGACGTCCCCGTACCGCCCGAACGGGCCTGGAGCGGGGTCGGATCCGACCCCGCCAAACCGGCTCTGACCTGCCGTTTCACCCCTTTCGCCACACCGTGTGACCACCCCTGCGGCACCCCCGTGGAGACCTGCCGGAGCCCGCACCGACCGCTGGGCGCACTGTACGGACTGTGCGCCCTGCACAGGTTCTGGGGCCCGACCTTGTACGGAATCGACGCCGAGCGGCGGCGGCCTTGCCTCGTAGTGTCGTAGGTGAAGAAGTGTTCGCCGCCGGAGCAGTCGCGGGATCGCAGGCCGCCCTGCCGGACAGTTCCCTCACACTTGGAGTGGTTCGAGATGACGGTTCTGCACGATGCGCCGGTCGGCGACGAGATCCCCGCGATCCCGGCCGACGCACGCGGGCGGGTGGCCGAGCTGCACGAGCTGCGGGAGCGGGTTCGCCGCGGGCCGAGCGAGAAGGCGACCGAGGCGCAGCACGCGAAGGGGAAGCTGACGGC
>NZ_JBHWBW010000210.1:7913-12638 GCF_042735675.1 Kitasatospora sp. NPDC059571 | reverse complement strand
GGGGGGGCGCCCCGCCGCCCGGGGGCGGGCCCCCCCCGCGCCGTACGGCCGGGCCGGCGCCGGTGTCCGGCAGCGGCTCGACGGCGGCCAGCCAGGACGCCGGCACGCCCGCGAGCCCCGTCCGGGCCGCGACCACGCCGGCCGCGATCGCGCACGTGGTGTCGGTGTCGCCCCACCCGCCGACGGTGGCCCAGAGTGCGTCCGGCAGCGAGTCGGGGTGCCCGGCGGCCGACCAGAGCGCGAACGGCACGGTGTCCGGGGCGGACAGCAGGATGCCCGAGCCGAGCACGGCCGCGGCGTGCCGCACGGAGGTGCCCTCCGGCAGCCGGGCCGCCCGGCGCAGGCCCGAACGCACGTCGCCGGCCGGCAGCCGCTCGGCCACCGCCAGCAGGGCCGCGGACCGGGGCGGCGCCGCGGTGCCCCGGGCGCGGGCCGCGAACGCCGCGGCAAGTGCCACCGCCACCGCGCCGGCCACCGCCTCCGGGTGGGCGTGCGTGGCCAGCGCGGACAGCTCGGCCTGCTCGGCGACCAGGTCGAGGTCGTCGGCGAACCAGGCGCCGAGCGGCGCCGCCCGCATCGCCGCGCCGTTGCCGTGCGAGCCCTGCCCCTCGAACATCCCCGAGGTGAGGGCGCGGAAGTCCTCGCCCGCCGCGATGCCGCGCAGCACCCGGTGCATCGAGGGCCCGTACCCCCGGTCCGGGTCGGCCGCGTAGGCGTCGGCGAAGGCGGCGGCCAGCTCGTCCTGCCGCACCTCCCCGCGTGCGGCCAGGTGCTCGAACAGGACGGCGGCCATCGCGGTGTCGTCCGTCCAGTGCCAGCGTCCCGGCCGCGGGATCCGCGCGGACCACGCCGCCTCGACCGCCTCCCGGTCCGGCGAGAACCAGCCGTCACCGAAGGCATCGCCCAGCGCGAGCCCCTCCAGGCTGTCCAGGGCGGGCATCAGGGCGGGCGCGTGCGCGGGCGTTCGGGGTCCGGACATGCCGGCCATTGTGGCGGCCGGCCGGCCGCCGGGACGAGCGGGTTTCGGCCCGGCCGGTAGCTCTGCCGGTCAGTGCCCGCGCAGCCCGTCCAGCAGCAGGGTCCAGAGCGCCTCGAAGTCGGCCTCGGCCTGCGGGCGGGACCACTCGTGGGCGTGGGCCGGGTCGTGGAAGTGCGCGGTGGCCTGGAAGACCGCGCGGGCCGTCCGGCCGGGGTCGGCGGTGCGGAAGGTGCCCCGGGCGGCGCCGTCCGCGACGATCTGCCGGATCTGCCCGACCAGGGTCTCCACATGGGCGTCGACGGTGGCGCTGAGCTCGCCGACCAGGGCCATGTAGGTGGCGAACATCTCCGGGTCGTCCAGCGCCTTCTGCCGCTTGGCCGCGAACAGCGTCGACAGCCAGCGGTGCAGCCGTTCGTCCGCCGGGCCGTCGGCCCCGGCGATGGCGGCCAGCTCGTCGTGCGAGCGGTCCAGCCAGCGCTGGGTGACGGCCTCGCGCAGCGCGGCCTTGCTGGGGAAGTGCCGGTAGACGCTGCCGTGGCTGACGCCGAGGGCCCGCGCGATGTCGACCACGGTCGCCTTGGCCGGCCCGTACCGCCGCAGGACGTCCTCTGCCGCGCCCAGGATCTGCTCGGGGGTGAGTGCGTTGTCCGTGGTCACGGGGAGGGCCGTCCTTCGTCGGTGCGTGGCGCGTGGTGCGTGGCTCAGCGCTCGCTGTCGAGATGGGCCATCTGTGCCGCAGCGTACCGCTCGCCCGCCGCCGACCCGGCGGGGACGGCGGCCTCGACGGCGGCCAGGTCCTCGGCGGTGAGCACCACGTCGAGGGCGCCCAGTGCCTCGGCGAGGCGGTCCCGGCGGCGGGCGCCGACCAGCGGCACGATGTCCGAGCCGCGCGAGGCGACCCAGGCGATCGCGACCTGGGCGACGGTGGCGCCCCTGGCGGCGGCGACCGCGCGCAGCGCCTCCACCAGCGCCAGGTTGTGGGTGAGGTTGTCGCCCTGGAAGCGCGGGCTGTGGCCGCGGAAGTCGGTCGCCGCGAGGGCGGTGTCCGGCTGCCAGTGGCCGCTGAGCAGGCCGCGGGAGAGCACGCCGTAGGCGGTGATGCCGATGCCGAGCTCGCGGGCGGCCGGCAGGACCTCGTCCTCCAGCGAGCGGGAGATCAGCGAGTACTCGATCTGCAGGTCGCTGATCGGGTGCACCGCGGCGGCCCGGCGCAGGGTCTCGGCGCCGACCTCGGAGAGGCCGATGTGCCGGACGTAGCCAGCCTTGACCAGGTCGGCGATGGCGCCGACGGTCTCCTCGATCGGCACGTTCGGGTCGAGCCGGGCCGGGCGGTAGACGTCGACGTGGTCGGTGCGCAGCCGGCGCAGCGTGTAGGCGAGCGAGGCCTTGGTCGCGGCCGGGCTCGCGTCGTAGCCGAGCCAGCTGTTGTCGGGTCCGCGCTGGGCGCCGTACTTGACGCTGATCTGCACGCTCGCGCGGTCGCGGCCGCGCAGTGCCTCGTGCAGCAGCAGTTCGTTGTGCCCCATGCCGTAGAAGTCGCCGGTGTCCAGCAGGGTGACCCCGGCGTCGAGGGCGGCGTGGACGGTGGCGATCGACTCGGCCTCGTCGGCCGGGCCGTAGAGGTCGGACATGCCCATCAGGCCGAGGCCGATCGCGGAGGTGGCCGGGCCGGTGGTGCCGAGCGTGGTGCGGGCGGGACGGGTGGTCATGCGGAGCTCCCGGGGTCGGTCGGTTGCTGACGTTCACAACTATGGCATGCGGGATGACAGATTTCAATATCTGTCATCTCGACCCCGATTCCGGCCCCACGGCGGCCGTGCGGGGCGGGCGGGGGAGGGGCCGGTGGCCGGAGTGACCGGTACCAAAGGCTGATCGGCCGTCACCCGTCGGACGTGGATCGTCCGCCCGTGCGCGGTTCGCCCTGCCGAACCGTCGCAGCAGGTCCATCGTGGAAGCGGGACGCGCGCACCCCGGCCGGCGGCGGCGTGCGGAGCACCGGGCCACCTCGCACGGAAACGAACGGGTCTTCTAGGCTCACCTCTCGTGTTCCCCGGCGGCGGAGCCCGGCCGCACCGCGCACCGGGGACGCGGTCCACGGGCCCCGGGCCGAGCCGGGGCCGCCGGAGCGAGCGAGGAGGACGCAGTGTCGACCGTCCCGAGGCTGCACCATCAGCCGTTGCCCAGTCGAAGGCCCGGCCCGGCCGCAGCCCGCGGTCCCCGGCCGCCGCGCACCGCCGCTCCCGGGACCGTGCAGCGCCCCGCCGACCGCACCGGAGGCGCCAGGTGAGCCCCCATACCGTCCTCCCGGCCGAGCCGGGCACGACCGGCACCACCGAGACCTCGGCCGACCGGTCCGCCGAGGGGGGCGATCCCGCGGATACCGTGGCCGCCGCCGCACCGGCCGCAACCGCCCGCACCGCACCGGGCGGCCCCCCGCCCGGCACCACCGCAGCGCCCGCCTCCCCCGCCGCCGCGCCGCCCGCCCTGCCGGGCCTGCCGCAGGCGCTCACCGGCCGGGCCCGCACCCTCGCCGGGGCCGTCCGCCGCCGCTGCGCCGCCCTCGCCGCCATCGAGTCGCCCAGCGGCGACGCCCCCCGCCTGGACGCCCTCGCCGAGGAGCTGGCCGCGGGCTACCGCGTCACCGGGGCCCGGGTCCGCCGCGAACCGGGTCCGGCCGGCGACCATCTGCTCGCCGAGTGGCCCGGTCAGGACGAGAGCCTCCCGCACCTCCTGGTGGTCGGGCATCACGACACCGTCTGGCCCGCCGGCACCCTCGCGGACTGGCCGGTCGAGGAGCGCGACGGGCGGCTCACCGGCCCCGGCGTGCTCGACATGAAGGCCGGCCTCGCCGTCCTGGAGGGCGCCCTCGCCCTCCTCGCCGACCTGGGGCAGCGCCCGCACCGCACGGTGCGCCTGGTGGTCGTCTCCGACGAGGAGGTGGGCAGCCCGGACGGCCGCCGCCTGGTCGAGCGCCAACTCCCGGGCGCGGCCGCGGTGCTCGGCCTGGAGCCGCCGCACCCGGACGGCCGGCTGAAGACCGCCCGCCGCGGCTCCACCCGGGTGCTGCTCTCGGTCACCGGACGGGAGGCGCACGCCGGCAACGCCGCCGAGGAGGGCGTCTCCGCGGTCGACGAGCTGGTCGACCAGCTGGTCGACGTCCGCGGCCTCGCCCGCGGGCCCGGCACCGAGCTCAACACCGGACGGATCACCGGCGGCACCCGCGCCAACGTGGTCGCCGGCCGGGCCGAGGCCGAGCTCGGCCTGCGGTTCGACAGCACCGAGGCGCAGCGCCGCACCCTCGACACCCTCGCCCACCTGACCGCCCACCGGCCCGGCGCCGAGGTCCGGGCCGAGGTCCTCTCCAGCCGGCCCGCCTGGCCCGAGCGGGCCGTGAACCCGCTGCTGCGGCACGTCCGCTCGCTGGCCGCGGCACTCGGCCAGCAGGTCGACGGGGCGCCGGCCGGCGGCGCCGGCGACACCAACCTGGCGGGCGCCCGAGGCCTGCCGACCCTCGACGGGCTCGGCCCGGTCGGCGGCGGCCCGCACGCCCGGCACGAGCACGTCCTGGTCGAGCAGCTGCCGCAGCGGATCGCGCTGCTGGCCGCGCTGCTCGCCGTCCCGCTGCCCCGGCTGCGCAAGCCCTAGGCCGGCGGTGGCCGGGCGGGGGCGGGGCCCCCGGCCCGCCCCGGGGGGGCGGGGGGCCGCGGCGGGGCGAGCCCGGGTGCCGCGGGGGGGGGAGGGCGGGG
>NZ_JBHWBW010000210.1:0-7903 GCF_042735675.1 Kitasatospora sp. NPDC059571 | reverse complement strand
CCCGCCGTCCCGCTGCCCCGGGGGCGCACGCCGTCGGCGGGGGGGGCGGGGGGGGGGCCGGCGCCCCGGCCCGGCCCGGGGGCGCCGTGCACCCGGTCGCGTCCTACCCGTGATCCGCGCGCCTTGTCAGGTCGCGGCCCCGCCGTACAGAATGGAACCGACCGAACGGTCAGTCGGGAGGTGGGTGGAGTGACGGCGACGGAGATGGACGCGGCCGCGCTGGAGGCGCGCTTCGACGCGGTGGTGGCCGCCGAGCAGCGGATCGAGCCGCGCGACTGGATGCCGGACGCCTACCGGGCGACCCTGGTGCGCCAGATCGCGCAGCACGCGCACTCGGAGATCATCGGCATGCAGCCGGAGGGGAACTGGCTCACCCGGGCCCCCTCGCTGCGCCGCAAGGCCACCCTGCTGGCCAAGGCGCAGGACGAGGCCGGGCACGGCCTCTACCTCTACGCCGCCGCGGAGACGCTCGGCGTCGACCGCGCCGAGCTCACCGAGAAGCTGGTCGACGGCCGGCAGAAGTACTCCTCGATCTTCAACTACCCCACGCTGACCTTCGCCGACGTCGGCGTGATCGGCTGGCTGGTGGACGGCGCCGCGATCTGCAACCAGGTGCCGCTGTGCCGCTGCTCCTACGGGCCGTACGCCCGGGCGATGGTGCGGGTCTGCAAGGAGGAGTCGTTCCACCAGCGGCAGGGCTACGAGCTGCTGATGACGATGATGCGCGGCACCGAGGCGCAGCGCCGGATGGTGCAGGACGCGGTGGACCGCTGGTGGTGGCCGTCGCTGATGATGTTCGGCCCGCCGGACGACGACTCGCCCAACAGCGCCCGGTCGATGGCGTGGCGGATCAAGCGGCACTCCAACGACGAGCTGCGCCAGCGGTTCGTCGACATGACCGTGCCGCAGGCCGAGCACCTCGGCGTCACCCTCCCCGACCCGGCGCTGAGCTGGAACGAGGAGCGCGGCAGCTGGGACTTCGGCGAGCCCGACTGGTCGGAGCTCAAGCAGGTGATCAAGGGCCAGGGGCCGTGCAACGCCCAGCGCGTCGAGCGCCGCCGGGCGGCCCACGAGGACGGCGCCTGGGTCCGCGAGGCGGCCCTGGCGTACGCGGAGAAGAAGCGGAGCGCGCAGTGAACGCGACCAAGGCCGACTGGCCGCTCTACGAGGTGTTCGTCCGCCCGCGGCGCGGCCTGAACCACGTCCACGTCGGCTCGCTGCACGCACCCGACGACCGGATGGCGCTGCTCGCCGCCCGGGACCTCTACACCCGCCGCAACGAGGGCGTCAGCCTCTGGGTGGTGCCCTCGGCGGCGATCACCGCCTCCGCCCCGGACGAGCAGGACCCGTTCTTCGCGCCGAGCGGGGACAAGGTCTACCGCCACCCGACCTTCTACGACATCCCCGAGGATGTCCCGCACATCTGAGCCGCAGGGGATGCCGAGATGACCGACGACCACGTCTACCTGACCCTCTCCGAGGCCGGCCCGGAGCCGGAGGGCGAGGCCCGCTGGGCGTACGGCACCGGGTTCGCCGACCCGCTGCTGGGCGTCGACACCGCCGTGCCCGCGGGCGTGGACGGTGCCGACCTGGCCGCGTACTGCCTGATGCTGGGCGACGACGCGCTCGTCCTCGCCCAGCGGCTGATCGAGTGGTGCACCCGCGCGCCCGAGCTGGAGGAGGAGGTCGCGCTCGCCAACCTCGGGCTCGACCTGCTCGGCCAGGCCCGCCGGCTGCTCAGCCGGGCCGGCCAGGCCGACGGCAGCGGCCGCACCGAGGACGACCTCGCCTACTGGCGGGAGGACCACGAGTTCCGCAACGTGCGCCTGGTCGAGGTGCCCAACGGGGACTTCGCGCACACGGTGGCCCGGATCCTGGTCTTCGCGACCGCCCGCCACGCGCTCTACCGGCGGCTCGTCGAGCACGCCGACCCGGTGCTCGCCGCGGTCGCCTCCGGCGGCGTCAAGGAGCTGGCCTACCACCGCGAGTGGGCGCTGGAGTGGCTGCTGCGGCTCGGCGACGGCACCCCGTACTCGCACGACCGGATGCAGGCCGGCCTGGACGCGGTGTGGCCGCTGCTGGACGAGCTGTTCACCCCGCACGAGGTCGAGCTGCGGCTCGGCACCGACCCCTCCGGCCTGCGCGGCCCGGTGCTGGCGCAGCTCGCCGACGACGCCGTTCGCGCCACCCTGACCGTGCCGGACGCCCCGGCGATGGCCCGGATCGGCGGCCGGGCCGGCCGGGACGGCGTGCACACCGAGGCGCTCGGCCTGCTGCTGGCCGAGCTGCAGGTGGTGGCCCGGGCCCACCCGGGGGCGACGTGGTGACCGCGACCGCCGGGCGGGCCTGGGAGGTCGCGGCGGCCGTGCCCGACCCCGAGCTGCCCATGCTCACCCTCGCCGACCTGGGCGTGCTGGCCGACGTCCGGGAGGAGGACGGGGCGGTGACCGCCTGGCTCACCCCGACCTACTCCGGCTGCCCCGCGGTCGCCGAGATGGCCGCCGACGTGGCCGCGCGGCTGCGCGGCGCCGGCTACCGGGAGGTGGACGTGCGGCTGCGGCTCGACCCGCCGTGGTCCACCGACCTGATCAGCGCCGAGGGCCGCCGCAAACTGGCCGAGGCCGGCATCGCGCCGCCCGCGCCGCACGCCGCCGGCCTGCTGGTGCTCGGGCCGACCCGGCACGCGTCGCCCACCTGCCCGCAGTGCGGCTCCGCCGACACCGAGGAGCTGTCCCGGTTCGGCTCCACCGCCTGCAAGGCGCTCTGGCGCTGCCGGGCCTGCCGGGAGCCCTTCGACCGGATCAAGGAGATCTGATGGCCGTCCGCCGCCCGACCTTCCACGAGCTGCGCATCGCCGCCCTGGAGCCGCTCTGCGAGGACGCCGTCGCGGTCACCTTCGAGGTGCCGGGGGAGCTCGCCGAGGACTTCGCCTTCCGGCCCGGCCAGACGCTGACCCTGCGCCGGATCGTGGCGGGCGCCGACGAGCGCCGCTCGTACTCGCTCTGCTCGCCGGTCGGCGGGCCGCTGCGGATCGCGGTGCGCGAGGTGCCGGGCGGGCTGTTCTCGCGGTGGCTGGTGCGCGAGGCCCGGGTCGGCGAGCGCATCGAGGTACTGCCGCCGACCGGCCTGTTCACCGCCGAGCCGGCCGACCGGGCCCACCACGTGCTGGTCGCCGCGGGCTCCGGGATCACCCCGATGCTCTCCATCGCCGGCTCCGTCCTGGACGGCCACCCCGACTCCCGGGTCACCCTGCTGTACGGCAACCGGCGCAGCGACACGGTGATGTTCGCCGACGAGCTGGCCGACCTCAAGGACCGCCACCTGGACCGCTTCCAGCTGGTGCACGTGCTCTCCCGGGAGAGCCGCGACGCCGAGCTGCTGAGCGGCCGGCTCGACCCGGAGCGGGTGCGCTCGCTGGTGACCGCGCTGGTCGACGTGCCCGCCGTGGACCACTGGTGGCTCTGCGGCCCGTACGGGATGGTGACCGGCGCCCGCGAGCTGCTGGACGGGCTGGGCGTGCCGGGCGAGCGGGTGCACCAGGAGCTCTTCCACGCGGAGGACGAGCCGATCGCCGAGCGGGCCGAGGCCCCGGCCGCCGACGGTGAACTCAGCGAGGTCACCGTGGTGCTGGACGGCCGTTCCAGCACGCTGCGGCTGCCCCGCGACCGCTCGATCCTGGACGGCGCCCAGCGGGTCCGCCCGGACCTGCCCTTCGCCTGCAAGGGCGGGGTCTGCGGCACCTGCCGGGCGCTGGTCCGCGACGGCGAGACCGAGATGCGGCGCAACTTCGCGCTGGAGGAGAAGGAGGTCGCGGCCGGCTACGTGCTGACCTGCCAGGCCCGCCCGGTCTCCGACACGGTCACCGTCGACTACGACCGCTGAGCCGCCGGCAGCGGCTCGGGCGCGCCGAGCAGCCGCACGATGCCGTTGGCGGCCGCCCGGCCCGCCCGGTTGGCCCCGACGGTGCTCGCCGACGGGCCGTAGCCGACCAGGTGGATCCGCGGGTCGGCCGCGGCCCGCGTGCCGTCCATCCGGATGCCGCCGCCGGCATCGCGCAGGCCCAGCGGGGCCAGGTGGGTGATCTCCGGGCGGAAGCCGGTCGCCCAGACGACGGCGTCGACCGGCTCCTCGCTGCCGGCGGTCGCCACCCCGTGCTCGGTCAGCCGGTCGAACATCGGGCGGCGCTCCAGCACGCCCAGCTCCTCGGCCCGCCGGTACGCCACCGAGGGGCCGAGCCCGGTCACGCTCACCACACTGCGTACCGGCAGGCCCTGACGGACCCGCTCCTCGACCAGGGCCACCGCGGCCCGCCCGGCCTCGGCGGTAAACGGCCCGTCCCGGTAGACCGGCGGCCGGCGCGTGAACCACAGCGTGTCGGCGACCGCGCCGACCTCGGAGAGCACCTGGATCGCCGAGGCGCCGCCGCCGACCACGGCGACCCGCAGCCCCGTGAACTCCTCCGGCCCCCGGTAGTCGGCGTAGTGCAGCTGCCGCCCGGCGAAGTGCCCCGGGTAGTGCGGCAGGAACGGCCGGGTCCAGGTGCCGGTCGCGTTCACCAGCGCCCGGGCCGTCCAGTCGCCGGCGTCGGTCTCCACCCGCAGGCGCCCGTCCGGCAGCGACCGCACCGCGCGCACCCGCACCGGGCGCACGACCGGCAGCGCGTGCCGGGCCTCGTACGCGGCGAAGTAGCCGGGCACCACCTCGCGGGCCGGGGCCTGCGGGTCCGGCGGCGGCAGCTCGAAGTCCGGCAGGTCGTGGAAGCCGTGCACGGTGGCCATCCGCAGCGACGGCGAGCGGTGCGCCCAGGCGCCGCCCGGGGCCTCGTCCGCGTCCAGCACCACGAAGCCGGTGTACGGGGCGAAGCCGCGCCGCCGCAGGTGGTAGGCGGCCGACAGCCCGGCCTGCCCGGCACCGATCACCACGACGTCGACCTCGCCCGGCTCGGTAGTTGCACCGTAAACAGTCACCCTCATGAAACATCGGGCGGGCGGTTCCTGTTCCCGCCCGCCCCGTGCCCGCCCGGTGGGATCAGGCGATCGGCGCGATCACCGCGGCCGTCCCGTACGCGCAGATCTCCGTCCCCACGTCGGCGGCCTCCGAGACGTCGAACCGCATCATCAGGATCGCGTTCGCGCCGCGCGCCCGGGCCTGCTCCACCAGCCGCTCCATCGCCTGGTTGCGGCTCTCCACCAGCGTCTTGGTCAGACCCTTCAACTCGCCGCCGACCAGCGACTTCAGGCCCGCCCCGATCTGGCTGCCGATGTGCCGGCTGCGCACCGTCAGACCGAACACCTCACCGATGATCCGCTCCACCCGGTGGCCCGGGACGTCGTTCGTCGTGACCACCAGCACCTCGGCGTCCGGGGTCTGCCCGCCGCCGTAATCGTCGAGTTTGCTCATGGCCACACCTTCGGTGATGACCCGTCGGTTCCCCCGGCGGCTCGCCGGTGTACAGTCCCGCCGTGCCCAGTTCCGAGCCGCGCCGCGGCGCGTTCTCCCAGGTCACCGCCGTCCTCCAGGGCATCGGTCTGGCCCTGCTCCTGGTGGCCGCCGCGATCGCCGGCCTCATCGTCTGGTCCTCGCTGACCCCCGACGTGGTCGAGCACCCGTCCCCGGCCGCCACCGCCCGGCTGGACCGGCTGCGCGGCGACCCGCTGCTGACCGCCCTCGGCGACCGGCTCGGCCGCCCGCCCGCGATCACCGTCGACCAGTGCCGCGACACGCCGGACGGCCCCATGCCGCCCTCCGTGAACGCCGACTTCACCGGCGCGCCCGCCCTCGACGCCCCCGCGCTCGCCGCCCTCGCCCGCACCGCCGGCTGGGAGAGCGAGGGCCCGCTCGCCGACCCGGCGCTCGGGAACCCCGGCGCCACCCCTCCCGGCGGCCTCCCCGGCCTCGGCGCGCAGCCGCCCCACCTCACCCTGCACAAGTCCTTCGACGGCTGGCGCAGCTCCGCCCACCTGCTCGTGGACGGCACCACCACGACCGTCGAGATCGACGCCACCGACGACGACTCCTGCCCCTGACCCCACCCGCCCGGCCCGGCGGCGACCGCCCGCGCAACAAGGTGGTGGACACCGGTGATTCCGGACCCCCGGTGGCCGTACTGTAGGCGCATGGGAGAGCGAAGCGATCATCCCCAGGGGCCGGGCGCGGCGGAGGACTCCGGCGCGCAGGAGATCGAGGCGACGGTGGTGCTCGGCATCCGCATCACCGACTGGCCGGTGCTGCGCGCCGCCGCACTGGCCGCCGTGGACGAACTGGAATTCGACGGCGTGGATCCGGCCGGCCAGCGCGCCGACCTGCTCCGCGAGGTCGCCGAGGACCCGAACGCGGCCCTCGGCGTGCTGCTCCACCCCGACCGGCTGGTCGCCGCCGTGCCCGGCATCGAGGCCCTCGGCGGCACCCTGGAGATCAGCGTCACCGACGACTTCGCCCCCGACTTCGCCGCCCTGTTCCCGCTCGACGCGGAGGACGGCGACGCCGGGGACTGGACCCTCACCCCCCGCACCGCCTGCCTGCTGCACACCCAGCTGATCGGCCTCGCCGACGCCGCCTACGACGACCTCGACGAGCACGAGGACGAGCCGGTCGCGGCCGGCGACGAGGCCGAGTGGACGGTCTTCGCCCGGCTGCCCCGCCGCACCTGGGCCCAGCACCGCAGCTGGCGCCGCGCCTTCGCCCGCACCTTCGACGACCTCGCCGAGGACCTCGCACTCGGCGAGTGGCCGCTGCCCCGCAGCCTCGCCGAGGACCTCGCCCTGCGGCTCGCCCTCGCCGACGCCCGCGGCCTGCTCGGCGCCCAGCCCGAGTCGGTCGCCGACATGATGGGCGACCTGCCCGCCGACCTCTACGACTACGACTGGGAGGGCTGCGACGACGAGCTCTTCGGCGTCTACGGCCCCGACGACGGCGACCCCGACCTGGAGGCCGCCGACCGCACCGACCAGCTGCTCGCCGCCACCCACCCGGAGGGCTGGTTCCTGTTCTACGACGACGCCGAGGAGCGCGACCCCCAGCGCGGCTACCGGCGCTGACGCGCCGCAGGACGCATCCGGGGCTGCTGGCATCCTGGTGGGGTGAGCTCACCCTTCGACGCCCCCAGCAGCCCCGAACAGCCCGTCGACCGCGACAGCCGGGAGCAGTACGTGCTCCCGCTGGTCGTCCGGATCGAGCGGACCGACCCGCCGGCCCGCACCGACGCCCTGGAGACCTCGGCCCGCGCCGTGCTGACGCTGCTCGCCGACCCGCGGACCACCGACGGCGGCGGCGAGTGGGCGGAGCGGGTCGCCGCCTGGGAGGACGCCCGGATCCGCAAGGTCGTCCGGCGGGCCCGCGGCGGCGAATGGCGCAAGGCCGGCGAACTGCCCGGCATCACCGTCACCGGCGCGAGCGCCGAGGTCCGGGTCTTCCCGCCCGTCCCGCTCGACGGCTGGCCGAAGGAGCTCGCCAAGCTCCAGGTCTCCGGCACCGACCTCGACGACCCCGAGGAGCCGCCCGCACCCGCCGCCGGCCTCCCCGTGCTCTGGCTCAACCCCGACCTCGAGATGAGCGCCGGCAAGACCATGGCACAGACCGGGCACGCCGCCCAGCTGGCCTGGTGGCGCCTGGACGACGCCCGCCGCAAGGAGTGGGCCGACGCCGGCTTCGCGCTCGCCGTCCGCACCGCCGCCCCCGAGGCCTGGGCCGGGCTCACCGCGAGCGGCCTGCCGCTCGTCCGCGACGCCGGCTTCACCGAGATCGCCCCCGGCAGCTGCACCGTCGTCGCCGACCACCCCGCCCTGCGGTAGCGCCCGCCGTGCTGGACTACGACGCCGAGGCCGCCGGCTACGACGCCGGACGCGGTCGTCCTGGTCTGGCTGCTCCACCTGCTCGACGACGCCGAACCCGTGCTGGCCGAGGC
>NZ_JBHWBW010000209.1:0-12640 GCF_042735675.1 Kitasatospora sp. NPDC059571 | reverse complement strand
GGCGTACGCAGGGCGTATGACTCACCTCACAGCGGTTCGTGACGCCGTGTCATCACCGCTGGTCGGCGAGGGGCGTGCGCACTCCGGTGGCCGAATTCGTCAGTAAGCCGTCATTGCCGCCACGCCCCGGCCGGACACAGGCTGTGACGGTGTCTCAGCGACGAGTTGTTGTGGTGGTCTACCCGGGTGCTCAGGCCCTCGACATCACGGGCCCGATCGAGGTGTTCGACACCGCCAACCGGCGGTGTCCGGGAGAGGAGGACGAGTACCGGATCGAGATCGTCTCGCCCGGTGCGCCGCGGGTGCGGACCAGCGCGGGGATCGTGATCGACGCGGAGCCGCTCCGGACGGGCGAGGGCCCGATCGACACGCTCCTCGTGCCGGGCGGCTGGAGCCTGCCCGAGGCGTTGGCCGACCGGGAGCTGGTGTCCTGGATCGGGCGGGCTGCCGGGCGCTCGCGGCGGGTGGTCTCCGTCTGCGGCGGCGCGTTCCTGCTCGCCGAGGCGGGGCTGCTCAACGGCCGGAGGGCGACCACCCACTGGGCGTTCTGCGACGAACTGGCCCGGCGTTACCCGGAGGTGACGGTCGACCCGGATCCGATCTTCGTCTGGGACGGCAACTGTGCGACCTCGGCCGGTGTGACCACCGGGATCGATCTGGCGCTCGCCCTGGTCGAGGCCGATCACGGCGCCTCGCTCGCGCTGGAGGTGGCCCGCTTCCTGGTGCTGTTCTTCAAACGCGACGGCGGCCAGTCGCAGTTCAGTACGGTCCTGGAGGCCCAGCTGGCCGATCGCCCGCCGATCCGGGCCGCGCAGGAGTGGATCCTGGGGAACCTCGAACAGCCGCTGCCCGTACCCGAGGTGGCCCGGCGCGCCAACATGAGCGTGCGCAACTTCGCCCGGGTCTTCCGGCGCGAGGTCGGCACTCCGCCGGGCCAGTACATCGAGCAGATGCGCATCGCCCGGGCCCGGCAGCTGCTGGAGTCCACCGAACTGCCGGTCGGCCAGATCGCCCGCCGCTGCGGATTCGCCTCCGCGGAGACCTTCTTCCGTTCCTTCGGCCGGACGCTGGAGGTCGCCCCGAACGAGTACCGGCGGCGCTTCCAGGCCATCGAGCCGGCCGGCCTGGTCCTCGGCGCCGGACCGGCGGAGAGGAGCAGCACCCCGTGACCACCGACATCCGGGCGACCCCGCCGGCCGGCGCCGCGGACCAGGCCGCCGGGGCCCGCGTCGTCGACCACCTGGCGGCCGCGCTGGCCGAGGCCGGGGTCCGGCTGGTGTTCGGCGTCGGCGGCGCGAACATCGAGGACCTGTACGACGCCCTGGGCCGCGCCGGGGGCCGGCCGCGGACCGTCGTGGCGAAGCACGAGTTCTCGGCCGTCACCATGGCGGACGGGTACGCCCGCACCACCGGGCGGCTCGGCGTCGTCGCAGCCACCTCGGGCGGCGGCGCGATGAATCTGCTGCCGGGGCTGGCGGAGGCGTACGCCTCACGCGTCCCGGTGCTGGCCCTCGTCGGACAGCCGCCCACCGCACTGGACGGGCTCGGCGCCTTCCAGGACTCCAGCGGGCGGGCCGGATCGCTCGACGCCCATCGGCTGTTCGCACCGGTCAGCCGGTTCTGCGCCCGGGTCGAGCGCCCGGACGACCTGCCGCGGCTGCTCGCGGAGGCGATGGCCGCGGCCCGCTCGCACCCCCGCGGGCCCGCCGTGCTGCTGCTGCCCAAGGACGTCCAGCAGGCCGCGCTGTCACCGGTCCGGCAGACGCCGCCGCCCGCCCGGGCGCCCGGGTACCGCACTCCGCCGATGCGGCCGGACCGCGCGGCGGAGCGGCTGCGGGGCGCCGCCCGGGTGCTGGTGATCGCCGGCGAGGGCGTCGCCGCGGCCGGGGCGAAGCAGGAACTCGCCGAGCTGACGGCCAGGTCGGGTGCCTGGGTGGCGGTCACGCCGGACGCCAAGGACGTGTTCGACAACGCCGATCAGCACTTCGCGGGCGTGGCCGGGGTGATGGGGCATCCGAACGTGCTGGACTGCCTGCGGCGGGCCGAGCTCTGTCTGCTCGTCGGCACGCGCCTGCCGGTGCTGGCCCGTGGCGGACTGGAGTCGGCGCTGGCCGCGACCCCGGTGATCTGCATCGACCCCGAGCCGCCGTTCGTCCCGTGCCTCCCCGACGGCCACCTGTCCGGCGATCTGCGCGACACCCTGCGGCACCTTGCCGACCGGCTGCCCGCCGACGTCCGTCCCGCCCCCGGGCACGCCGGACCGGTTCCGCTGGCGCCCCCGCCTCCCGCCGCCGGGCGGCTCTCCCATACCGAGGCGCTGGCTGCGGTGGCGGATGCCCTGCCGCCGGACGCCCATGTCTTCGTGGACGCCGGGAACACCGGAGCCAGTGCGATCCACCGGCTCCCGGCGACGCGGGGCGGGCGGTTCGTGGTGGCCGTCGGCATGGGCGGCATGGGCTACACGTTCGGCGCCGGGATCGGTGCGGCGCTCGCCACTGGGCAGCGCACCTACGTGCTCGCCGGGGACGGATCGTTCTTCATGCACGGCATGGAGGTGCACACCGCGCTCGAGTACGGCGCACCGGTCACGTTCGTGATCCTGAACAACAACGCCCACGCCATGTGCGCCACCCGCGAGCAGCTGTTCCTGGGCGCCTCGCACCCGGCCAGCCTCTTCCTCCCCTCGGACATCGCCGCGGGCGCGGCCGGCCTGTTCCCCACCCTGGCCGTGACCCGGGCCGCCACCGGCCCGCAGCTGCGGCAGGCGCTGCTGCGCGGCAACACGGCGGGCGGCCCGGTCCTGGTGGCGGTGGACGTCGACCCCGCGGAGATCCCCCCGTTCCTCCCCTTCCAGACCGCCGCCGGCCCGGTGCCGGCCGACCACGAGGAGACCGATCATGAGCGTTGCACCGTCCACGCCGGCTGAGCCGGCCGGCCCGACCGCAGTGCCCGGCCTGACCACGGTGGAGAACACCGACCCGGCCGCCCTGGCGGCCCGCTGCGCGGAGCTGACCCGCCCGGCCTACCCGCACCAGGAGGTCTACGGGCAGTACTGCACGATCCACGAGTACGTGGACTGCCCGCCGGACGACGCGTACGCCTACCTGCGGCAGGGACACCACCTGGAGGAGTGGACGTTCAGCCTGCGGAACTTCGAGCCCGGCGGCACGCCCGGCCTCTGGGTCGGGGACGACCTGCTGGAGGCGCGGACCAGGATCCACTGCCGGGTGGAGTCCAACGCCGAGGCCCGGACGGTGGACTTCCACTGCGCGTGGGACCAGGGCGAGCAGCTCTGGATGATCTACCTGATGCGGGTCGTTCCCGCCGAGCTCGTGCTGGGGCGGCCCGGGTCCGTCATCACCTGGACCAACTGCCGGCACCCGAACTACGACGCCAACCCCCGCCCCGAGCTCGCACCGGGCCCGGACCGGACCTGGGTGGGCGCGTACTGGGACCTCTTCTACGCGGGCCACACGGTGGAGATGGCCAACCTCAAGGCGATCCTGGAGCACCGGCACCGCAACGGCCTGCCGGTGGGCGTGCCGCCGCGCGCGGTGGTCACCGGCGCGGCTCGGGGGGCGGCGTGAGGACCGTCAGCCTGACCGACGTCTCCGGGTACCTGCCCGGGGAGCCGGTGCCCGCCTCGTTCTACACCGACCACCCGGGCGCGGAGGACAGGCTCAGGGACAGCCCGATGTTCCGGGTCCCGGCGCTGCGGCACCACGTGGCCGGGGAGAGCAACGTCGACCTGGTGGAGCGGGCCGTGCAGCCGCTGATCGAGCGGCACGGCCGGGATGAGATCCGCGCGGTGGACGTCCTGCTGGTGCACAGCCAGCTGCCGGACAGCCCGTTCGTCGGGGCGGGCACCGAGGTCGCGCGCCGGCTCGGCCTGAACCCGTCCTGGCTGGTCGACGTGGCCAACGCGGGCTGCGCCTCCTTCGTGCACATGCTGGAACTGGCCCGGCAGATCCTTCGCACCACCGAGGCGCGGACGGCGCTGATCTGCAACGCGCAGACCGCCGCCGGGCAGCTCTTCACCCAGTCCGAGGTGCGCCGGCTCGCCCAGGCAGCGATCCCCGGGGACGGCTGCGGAGTCGGCTACGTCACCACGTCGGCGGCCTCACCGGTGCTGGCCGTGGCCGGCCGCCACATCGGCGCCCACGGCGGCGACATGACCGCCGTCCTGGAGGACGGCCGGCGCTACTGGGAACCGGGGCGGTCCCAGCTGCGGATCGGGTTCACCGAGGAGAGCGTCGGCACCGTCCTCGAACGCGGCAACCGGCTCGTGCCCGACCTGGTGGCCGAGGTCTGTGCGCGGATCGGCGTCCCCACCGCGGAGATCGATCTGCTGGTCACCAACCAGCCCAACCGCACCTTCCTGGAGAACTGGCAGCGGTCGCTGGGCCTTCCGCCCGAGCGGCATCCCGACACCTTCGACCGGTGCGGCAACCTCTTCGGCGCCGCGATCCCCGTCACCCTGGACCGGGCGCTGCGGGCCGGCCGGGTGAAGGACGGCGATCTGGTGGTGCTCGGCGGTTTCGCGCACGCGGGCGACTATGCGGGCGCGGCCGCCGTTCGCTGGGGCGGCACCGGCGCCTGACGGCCGGGCTCTCCGCCGTTCGACGGGGTCGGCACCCGCCGAACGGCGGGCGGCAATTCCGGCATCTGTTCTGCAATCAGGCAGGCGCACCTGAAATGTCTTGCATTCAACTACGACAACCCGGCGAAATAGCGCCGGTTCGTGCGGATCATCCGCCGACCGACCGGCGGTGAGATGTACCTCACCATTCCATTGCCGCCGGCCGGGCATATTCGCTTGATGGAGCCTCAGCTCGCCGATGCGCGCCCCTCGCGCAGGGCCCGAGCTGCAATCCGAAGGCATACGGGAGTGCTAGCCTGTGTTTTGGGCGAGCGGGCGGCCAAGCACTCTTTACTTCGCGCAGGTTGACCCGTGATCAGCGGCTCATCGGAACCCTCGACACCGCAGCCCGGCGTGTACCGGTCCAGTGACCCGACAGGGTCGCGGCGGAATCCGAATTCCGCATGCCACCGGATCATCGATCACCCTCGACCGATCGGGCGAGGTCGTTTACCGGACGACCCTCCGCCCGGTCCTCGCATGCCACAAAGCAGGAATTGATGCCCGTTCAACCGACAGCCGAACTCATACGCTTCGTGCGCCGCAATTCACCCTTCTATGCGGAGCTGTACGCTGGTCTGCCCGACCGGACGACGAAGCTGACCGATCTTCCGGTCGTCCCGCAGGCCGAGTTCTGGCAGGCGAACACGCCTCGCGGCAACCGGCTGCTGACCGGTCCGCTGGAGGAGGCCGTGGTCTTCAAGAGCGGCGGCACCACCGGCTCGCCGAAGTTCTCGTTCTACAGCCGCGAGGAGTGGCGGGAGTTCACCACCTCCTTCGGCGCCGGCATGGTCGATGCCGGCCTGCGCCCGGGGCACCGGGTCGCCGATCTCTTCTACGCGGGCGACCTGTACGCCAGTTACACCTTCGTCCTCGACTCGCTGCACCGCTCGCCCGTCGCCAATGTCCGCCTGCCGATCGGCGGAGCGGCGCCGCTGGAGTCGACCGCGCAGACGCTGGAGCAGTTCGCGGCAGAGGTGGTGGCCGGCACCCCGACGACGCTGTGCGCGCTCGCCGATCACCTGCTCGCCTCCGGTCGCGAACTCCCGCACGTGGAGCTGCTGCTGTTCGGCGGCGAGGGCCTCTACCAGGACCAGCACCCCCTGCTCGCCAAGGTGTTCCCCCGCGCCCGGGTCTCCTCGATCGGCTACGCCGCCGTCGACGCCGGGCTGCTCGGCCGGCCGGTGCCGGGACCGGACACCCGGGTGCACCGGGTGTTCGCTCCGGAGACGGTGGTGGAGATCCTCGACGACCTCACCGGCGAACCGATCACCGAGGAGGGAGTCCCGGGCCGGGTCGTGGTGACCGACCTCCGGCGACGGCTGATGCCGGTCCTGCGCTACCCCGTCGGGGACCGCGCGGAGTGGACCGACGCCGCCGCCGGGCGGTTCCGCATCCTCGGCCGGGCCCAGGAGGGCGTCCGGGTGGGGCCGGTGTCGCTCTACACCCAGGACGTGCTCGACCTCGTCCGGGCCGCCGACCCGGCCGGCCGGGTGACCGGTGTGCAGCTGGTGGTGCGCCGCTGGGACGGCCGGGACGGGCTGGTGCTGCGCCTGGCCTGCGACGGGGACCCGACGGGCCTCCCCGAGCTGGCCGCCGCCGTCGAGGCCGGGATCCACGCGGCGCGACCGCTGTACCCGGAGGCCGTCGCCGCCCGCCACGTCCACCCGCTGTCCGTCCGGTGGGTGCGCCGGCACGAGTTGGCCGTCAACACGCGGACCGGCAAGCTGATCCGCGTCCTGGACGAACGGCCGCACTCATGACGGCCGGGGGAACGGCCGCGCGCCGGCTGCCGCTCGTCCTGCGCAACCGGCGGTTCGGCGCCGTGTGGGCCGCCCAGGTGCTCACCCAGGCCGCCGGACGGATGTTCCAGGTCGGCACGGTGTGGTGGCTGGTGGGCCACGCCGCCGGCGCCGACCGCGGCCTCGCGTCCGGCGCCTTCCTCGCCGTCAGCACCCTGCCCGCGGTCGTGCTCGCACCCGCGGCAGCCGCGCTCATCGCCCGCCGCCCGCACCGGACGGTGCTGGGCGCCTCGGCCGCCGTCGCCGGCCTGGCCGCCCTCGGCACGGCCGGCTGGACGTACGCCGCGACGCCGCCGCCGGTCGTCGCCTACGGTGCCGCGCTCCTGCTGGCGGGCTGCCAGGCGGTCTTCGACCCCTGCCTGACCACGTCCGTCCCCGAGCTGGTCGAGGACGCCGACATCGAGACCGCGACCGGGTTCGAGCTCGGCACGCAGTCGCTGGCAGGGCTCGCCGGCGGCCTGCTCGGCCCGCTGGTGGTCGACGGCACGGGCCCGGCCGGCGTCGTCGCCGGGTGCGCAGGGGCCTACCTGCTGGCGGCCTCGCTGATCGGCGCGACCCGGTTCCCGGCCCCGGACGCACGGACCGCGGAGGCCCCGGCCGCGAACGCACCGGCCACCGACGGCGACGGCAACGGCGACGGCGACGGCGACGCACGCGCCCGGACGCGTCCGCTGCGCCGCATCCTGTCCGAACTCCCCTTCATCCGGCGGGTGCTGCTCTGCTTCACCGCGGCCAACCTGTTCACCACCGCGGTGTTCGTGGTGATGCCGCTGTACACCCGGACGGTGCTGCACGCCGACGGCTCGACCGTCGCCGCCCTGGAGGCGGCCCTCGGCGCGGGCACCCTGGTGGGCTCGTTCACGGGCGGCCGCCTCCCGGGCGCACCCACCGCGGTCGGCGCCGGCTGCCTGGTCCTGATGGCCGGCGCGCTCGGCCTGCCCGGCCTGGCCGCCGGCCGGGCCGCGGCGGTCGCATCGATGGCGGTCGCCGGCTGGTGCGTGGGCGTGATCGGCGTGCGGTTCGTGGCACTGTTCCAACGGCTGGTGCCGGCCGGCGACCGGCCCGGCTTCTTCGCGGTGATGCAGGCACTGCTGGGGGCGACCTTCCCGGTGTCGTCGCTGGTCTTCGGCCTGCTCGGCGACCACCTCCCGGCGCGGACGCTGTGCCTGGTCCAGGCCCTCGGCGTGCTGCCGGTCGCCGCCGCGCTGTGGTGGACCGGACGGTGCGCGCCGGACGGCCCGGCGCCCTCGGCAGCCCCGCAGGACGGCCCGGCCCCGGCCGCGCAGCCGATCGGGGCCGGGCGGTGACCGTGAGGATCGCCCCCGCGGCCCCGCAGGACGTCGCGCAGCTGCGCCAGCTCTACTTCGACGTCTACGGCCACGGCTATCCGGTCGCGCTCGGCAGCGACCCCGCGGAGATGCGCCGCCTGATCGCCGACCCGCACACCCACTGGCTGACCGCGCGCCACGAGGACGCCGGCCTGCTGGCCGGGTCGGTGGCGGTGCAGACCGACCCCGGCAGCCGGATCGGCAAGCTGGTGGGCCTGGCGGTCCACCCGGAGCAGCGCGGCGGCGGGCTCGCCGGACGGCTGACCGCCGCGGTGTGCGGGGACTCCTTCGCGACCGGCGCCCTGGACTCGATCTACGCGACCGTCCGGGTGGTCACCCCCGGCCCGCAGCAGGTCTTCACCCGCAACGGCTTCCAGGCCCTCGGTCTGATGCCGAACGCCGTCGAGGTGGCCGGGTGCGAGAGCCTCGCGCTGTTCGCCCGGCACGCCGACGGCGTGCTGGCCCGGCGGGAGAGCGTCGGCCCGGTGCCGGCCGGCCTGCTGCCGCTGCTGGAGGCGGCCCGGCAGAGCACCGGCCTCGAGTACGGCGGGCCGCGCCCGCCGGACGGCCCCGTCCCGCCCGCCGGGCGGGCCGCACCGGTGACCGCGCCGGTGACCGCGCCGATGGAGCTGATCACCGCGCCCGGCTTCGTCCGCCGCCGGTTCCTGGAGCTCTTCCCCGACCCGGGAGAGCGGTTCTTCCCGCTGCACGTCCCGAATGCCGTCCTCACCCCGCCGGACGGCGCGTTCGAGGCGTACGCCGACCTGGACCCGGTCGCGGCGAGCTGCTCGCTGGTCGCCGTGCACCCGTCCCCGGCAGCCGTCACGGGGGCGCTGGAGCCGCTGATGGCGGCCGTCACCCGCGCGGGTGCCGACTACGTCGAGACGCTGCTGCCGCTGGCCGACGCCGCCGGGCTCGACGCCTTCCTGGCCGCCGGGTTCATCCCCAGCGCCGTCTACCCGGCGATGCGCCGGATCGGCGACCGGTTCCACGACTACGTCGTGCTCTCCCGGACCGGCCGACAGATCGACTTCAGGACCACGGCCGTCAGCGGCCCGCTCCAGCCTTACCTGCTGGCCTACCTGACCGCCTGGACCTCGACCTACCTGACCCTTCCCGAGGTTGCCCCGTGACCGTCCCTCCCGTGAACGCCCATCTCGCGCCGGTCGACGTACCCGACCCCGCCGCGCTCCCGCACGTCCAGCAGCTGTGCGACCTGGCCGCCCCGTACGCGGCCGGGCCCGAGGCGGACGCGCTGTTCGCCGCCGCGATGGCCGAGACCAACGCCTGGCACGCGCAGCGCTCCCCGTTCCTCCGCTCGCTGCTGGACGGCCCGGCGGAGAGGTCGGCGCCGACCGTCGGCGAGGGGATCCGCACACCCCTGGTGCACGCCAACTTCTTCAAACGGCACGAGATGCTCTCCATCCCGCGGGAGGAGGTGTTCCTCCACCTCACCTCCTCCGGCACCACCGGTCAGAAGTCGCAGATGTTCTTCGACACCTGGACGATCCGCTCCGCGCAGCGCATGGTGGCCCGCATCTTCGACCACTACGGCTGGATCACGCCCGACCGGGCCGTCAACTACCTGCTGTACAGCTACGAGCCCGCCCCGCAGCTCAAGCTCGGCACCTCGTTCACCGACAACTACCTCTGCGACTTCGCACCGGCGAACCACACCACGCACGCGCTGCGGCACACCGGCAGCGGCCACGAGTTCGACGTCCACGGCTGCATCGAGGCGCTGCGGCGGTACGCCGAGGACGGGCTGCCGGTCCGGATCCTCGGCTTCCCCGCCTTCCTGCACTTCACCCTGGAGCGGATGCGGGCCCTCGGCCTGCCGCCGCTCCAACTCCCCGCCGACTCCCTGGTACTGCTCGGCGGCGGCTGGAAGGGCCACGCCGACAAGCAGATCGGCAAGGACGAGTTCTACGCCGAGGTCACCGAGCAGTTGGGCATCCCCTCCGACCGGATCCGCGACACCTTCGGCTCGGTGGAGCACTGCGTGCCGTACATCGAGTGCGGGCACCACCGGCTGCACGTCCCGGTCTGGTCGCGGGCGGCCGTGCGCGACACCCGCACCCTGGAGCCGCTGCCGTACGGCGAACGCGGCTTCCTCCACCTGGTCTCCCCGTACATCACCTCGGTGCCGGCGCAGAGCGTCGTCATGGGCGACCTCGCCTCGCTGCACCCCGCGCAGGAGTGCCCCTGCCCCCTGCCCACGCCGTGGTTCACCGTCCACGGCCGCGCCGGGGTCAGCCGCAACCGCACCTGCGCGGCGGCCGCCGCGGAACTCCTGAAGGGACTGTCGTGACCACCGGACCCCACTACTGGCAGGGCTCGTTCATCGACGACGAGGAGGTCGCCCGCCGGCTCGCCGAGCTCCCGGACCTCGCCGCCCGCACCCTCGCCGAACCGCTCCCCACCGAGCTGGTGCTGAGCGCCTGCGCCCACCTCGCCGACGCCCTCGGCACGCCCGACGGCCCGGTCCGCACCCGGCTGCTCGGCGTGCTGACCGACGGCGGCACCGATGCGGACGACGCCGCAGCCCTGCTCTCCGAGATCGCCGGCGCGATCGCCCGCCCGGCCCTGGAGCGCAAGCTCCGACGCGAGCTCGGCGGACTGCACCCCGAGCGCCTCACCCGGCCCGACGCCCGCGAGACCACCTTCGAGGCCTGGGCCCCGGTCGGACTGCTGGTCCACATCGCCCCCGGCAACGCCGCCGCCGTCGCACCGCTGAGCGTCGTCGAGGGCCTGCTCACCGGGAACCTCAACGTCCTGAAGACCAGCAGCGGCGACACCCTGCTCGCCCAGCACCTGCTCGCCGAGCTGGCCGCCGCCGACCCGAGCGGTGCGCTGGCGCGCCGGATCGTCGTGCTGCGCTTCTCCTCCGCGCGCACCGAGTGGCTGCGGCAGCTGTGCGGGCCCGCCGACGCGGTGGCGGTCTGGGGCGGCGAGGACGCCGTCCGCTCGGTCGCCGGACTGGTCCCGGCCGGCTGCCGGCTGGTCGAGTGGGGGCACCGGATCTCCTTCGCCTACCTCACCGGCGACGCCTGGTCGGACGGGGGGACGCTGGACGCGCTCGCCGCCGACGTCTGCCGCTTCGAGCAGCAGGCCTGCTCCAGCCCCCAGGTGATCTACCTCGACACCGAGGACGACGGTACGGTCTTCGCCTTCGCCGAGCGCTTCGCGGCCCACCTCGCCGACGCCTCCGCCAAGGTGCCCCGGCCCGAGCTCGAACCGGCCGAGCACGCCGAGATCACCACCACCGAACTCCTCGCGCGGCTGGAGGAACACCTCGGCCTCACCCGGGTCGTCGCCGCCGAGGACGGTTCCTGGCGCGTCCTCGCCGACACCCGCCCCGCCCTGGCGGCCTCGCCGCTCAACCGCAGCGTCTGGGTCAAGCCGCTGCCCCGCACCTCCGTGATGACCGTGCTGCGCCCGATGCGCCGCTACCTGCAGACCGCCGCGATCGGCGGCAGCCGCGCCGACGTCGCCCGGCTGTCGCAGGCGGTCGTCGCCGCCGGCGTGCTGCGGGTCACCCCGGTCGGCGCGATGCTCGACAGCTACCACGGCGAGCCCCACGACGGCGTCTACGCGCTCCAGCGCTACAGCCGCCGCGTCAGCGTCCGGCTGGACGAGGCCTTCGCCACCACCGCCTGCCTCGACGACCTGGCGGCCCCGGCCGCCGTCCCCGCCGCGCCGAGCGGGCCGCTGCTGGACAAGGCCGGCGTGCAGGAGCAGCTGCGGACCCTCGCGCCGGACCACGCCCACCTCTACTTCCGCAGCGGCGGCAGCACCGGGGCCCCCGCCCTGTCGGTGTTCACCAACGCCGACTACGACACCCAGATGCGGGCCGCCGCCGACGGCCTGCTCGCCGCCGGGTTCGACCCGGCCCGGGACCGCGCCGCCAACCTGTTCTACTGCGGCGGCATGTACGGAAGCTTCATCAGCTTCTTCTCGATCCTGGAGCGGCTCAACGCCACCCAGCTCCCGATCGCGGCCGGCCCCGACCACACCGCCACCGCCGAGGCGCTGGTGACGTACGGAGCGGACACCGTGTTCGGCATGCCCTCCTACCTCTGGCAGCTGTTCCACTCCCAGGGCACCGTGCTGCGCGGGTACGGCGGGATCCGCAAGGTGTTCTACGGCGGCGAGCACTTCACGGCGGAACAGCGCCGGGTGCTCACCGAGGAGTTCGGCGTCGAGGTGATCCGCTCGGCGGCGTACGGCAGCACCGACCTGGGGCCGCTCGGCTACCAGTGCACCCACGCCGAGGGCTCGGTCCACCACGTCCTGACCGACCTGCACACCCCGGAGATCCTGGACCCGGAGGCCGACCGTCCGGTGGCCGCCGGGCAACCGGGCCGCCTGGTCTTCACCAGCCGCACCCGGACGGGGCAGCGCCTGGAGCGGTACCAGATCGGCGACCTCGGCCGCGCGGTCGGGGGCGTGTGCCCCTGCGGCAGCCACACCCCGAGGATCGAACTCCTGGGCCGGTACGGGGACGTCGTCCGGGTCGGCACGTACTTCCTCAACGTCCGGCGCTTCATCGCGGTGGCGGAGGAGGATCTGGGCTACCGCGGCGAGCTGCAGCTGGTCCTGGACGCCGGCGACGGCAGGGAGCGGGTCACCGTCCGGCTCGACGAGCGGTACGCCCCGGACGCGACGGCCGCCCGCGAGGCCTTCCTGACCGCCATCCCCGAGCTGGGCTCCGCCGTGGCCGAGGACCTGCTCACCTGCACGGTCGACACGGCCGACACGGCCGCCTTCGAGCGGACACCCACCAGCGGCAAGCTGCGGACGGTGATCGACCGGCGGGAGGCCGCGGTGTGACAACGCCCGGGGCCGGGGCCGGGCCCGGTGGCGGGCCC
>NZ_JBHWBW010000208.1:0-12660 GCF_042735675.1 Kitasatospora sp. NPDC059571 | reverse complement strand
CCGCCGCACCGCGTCCAGCAGCGCGGCGTCCTCGGCGGGGTCGCCCCAGCGGTCGCCGTCGGCGTTCAGGTCGGCGACCACCGCATCCGGGTCGAACGCACCGTCGAGCACCGCCCGTTCGTCCTCCAGCAGCTGCCTCAGCACGACCGCCGGGCGGGCCGGTCGCCGGCCGGGGCCGCGCAGCGGTGCGACCGAACGCGGCGGCGCGGCCGGCCGGGGCGGGGCCGGACGGCTGAGGTACTCCGCCCGTCCGAGCCGGTCGGCGATCCGCTCCGCCGCGAGCACCACCGCCCGCGGGTCCTCGCCGTGCACCTGCACCACCACGGCCTGCAGGCCGGGCAGGCAGGCGCGAAGCCCGGCGAGGTAGGCCGGCCAGTCGAGGGCGGTCGGGAGGGAGGCCCGGCGGCGGACGACCAGCCCGGTGCCGCGGTCCGCCTCCGCCGCTCCGGAGCGCGGCCGGTACCTCGGGCTCAGCTTCCCGAACAGTGCGCTCGCGGTGGCCGGGGGCTGCGCGCCCTCGGACTCGTACGCGAACCAGCGGCGGCCGTCGACGGACGGTCTGCGGCTCTGCAGCAGGTGCTCGGCCGCGCCCAGCGGCTCGACCAGGTCGTCGCCGGCCGGATCGGCCAAGACCTCCGGGCCGCCGTCCCCGGCCAGGCAGAGCGCGGTCTCCAGGTGGAGGCGGTACCGCTCGTCCGGCCAGGCCCCGGCTCCCCCGCCCGACGGGCCGACGGGTATCCGGTGGGCCACGCCGGAGAGGACCGACGGTGCCGTCTCCGGGCGCCGTTCGATGTGCAGGTCGGCCTCCGGGCGGCTGGTGTAGAGCACCGGGACGGCCTCCGAGCCGGCGAAGGCCCGGGACGCCCGGCGCAGGGCCCGGTCCACCTCGACCCCCTCCTCGACGGCCGTGAAGAAGCCGCCGGCGAAGTCCGCGGACTGTCCGTCGTGGACCCGGCCGTGGACGGCCAGCACGTAGGGCACGCCCGCACGCGCCAGGTGTTCGGCGAGGGAGCGCTGGTCCCGGCCGGCCGCCGCGGCCGAGTCGCAGGCCATCAGCACCGCGAGCTGGACGCGGGCATCGACCAACTGCCCGGCCAGCCGGTCGCCGTCCAGCCAGTCGGCCCGGTCCGTCCCGGGCGCGGCAGCCACCACCAGCCCGCCGTCGACGTGGTGCCCGCCGAAGTAGAGGGCGAGCGCACCCGGCAGTGACCCGAGGATCCCGTCGGCGGTCGCCGGGGCCGGGACGCCCGCGGGCGCCCGGCGGGAGCGGCCCCCGCCGGCCTCGACCGACCTGACGTCGGCATCGCCGATCGCCCCGGCACCCGGCGCCTCGACCGTCCGCTCCGCGGGGGTGCGGATCGGGCCGCGCACGGCGGTCGCGTTGGCGATCACCACCCGGCCCGTCGCCGCGGGCGCCGCGGGCGGCGCCGGCCCGTCGGGCGCCACCTCGCGGACGAGGGTGAACCGGGGATGCCGGCCGAGCCCCTCGCAGCCGTCGCGCCGCACCGCGTCCGGTTCGGCGGCCCAGGCCTCCCAGAGGTCCGGCCGGTGGTGCACGGAGTCCGCCGGCAGCAGGACGCCCTCCCACGGGTACGCCCCCAGGGGAAGCCCCTCGGCCGCCGACGGCCGGGGCAGCCGCAGCCGGATGCGCAGCACCTGATCCGTGGGCAGGCCGCGGAGCACCTCGACCAGCAGGGCGCGGACCTCCACCGGCAGCAGGGCCCGTCCCAGGCCCGGCTGCTCCCGACGTGTCCCGAGCAGGCCCGGGCGCACCGGCGCCCAGCCGGCGGCGGAGGCCTGCCGCCCGCCGGCGGCGACCGCCGCCGCCCGGACGTTCCGGTACTCCCCGTCCCAGGCCAGGTCGATCCTCAGGCCGTCGCCCGCCGCCATCGGCCACCCCGTCCCCGCCCGGGGCGGCGGACAGCGGTGCCGCCGACCGGGCACAATTGCCTGCCGGACCGTCAGTTCCACTCAGCCTAGGGGACCATGAACACCGCCGACCCGATTCCTCGCTCGCAGCAGGAGCGGACGCTGATCGCGTTCCGGCGGTCCGGGCTGTGGCCCAGGGTGTCCGCGGGCACCCGGCAGGCGCTGGAGGAGTTGCTGCGGGACGGCACCCTCGACCGGGACGGCTTCGCCAACGCACTCGACGACATCCTGCTGGACGACGCCGCCGCGATGGCGCTGTTCGAGGAGTTCGTCGTGAGCCGGGAGGCGGGGCCGCGCGCGGTGGGGCCCTGGCCCGTACCCGCCACCGCCCCGGACCCGGCCGGCATCCCGACCGCAACGGCGCCCGAGGCGGCGCGGTTCCCGGCGGAGGCCGCGGACGACGCCGCCGAGACCGACGACCGGCACCTGAACCTGTGCCTGACCTGGCCGCTGTCACGGCGCGTCGTCCCGCCGGACCTGCGGCTCGGCGCCGGCCTTCGCTACGAGCTCCGGGTGGACATCGGGGCCCGGAGCGGCCACAGCCTGCTCGCCCCGGGCACCCCGTTCCCCGACGGGCAGCTCGACCACATCGATGCCGGCGGCACCGGTGACTGGCTCGACGTGACGGTGCTCAGCGAGGACTTCGCCGTCCCGGTGCAGCGGCACGCGATGTTCCTGCCGCTGGCGGGCCCGAGCTGGGTGTGCCCGTGCCCGCCCGGCGGTGCGCACGGATGCACCGCGGACCATCGCGGCGGACACCTGCGGATCCCGCTCGACGCCCCGCCCCACCCGGGGCCGGCGCGGCTGCGGCTGGTCGTCTCGCACCGCGGCAACCAGCTCCAGTCGGCCGCGCTGACCGTGCTGGTGGACACCCGGGAGGCGCCGCACGGCAGCACGACCGCGGTCATCGACTACACCCTGACCGGGGAGTTCACCGGCCTGGACCGGCTGCCCCGGCGGACGGCCGCCGTCCGGGTGTCCCGGGGCCCGGCCGGCGAGCTGGTCATGGACTTCGACGGTGCGGCCCGGCCCGTGAGCACCAGCTGGCTGACCGAGCACCAGGTCCAGGACGCGCTGTCCCGGACCCGCCGGGTCCTCACCGGTGTCCATGCCGCGGTCGACGAGGGCCGCAACCTGCTGGACCCCGACAACGGCAAGCCGGCCGGGGAGTTCGAGGAAGACCTGAAGCGCCTCGCCGCCGTCGGCTGGGACCTGTTCCACCTGCTGGCCCCGACCGTCGCGCAGCGCAGGGCCCTGCACGCCCTGCTCGGCCCGCCCGCCGAGATCCAGGTGTGCCGCGGGTCCCGGCAGACCGTGATGTTCCCCTGGGCGGTGGTCTACGACATCCCGGTGGACCCGCGTGCCCCCTGGTCGCCGTGCGCAGCGGGTCTGGCCGCGGCAGGACGGGCCGCGGCGACCCGGGCGTCCGGCCCGCGGAGCTGCCCGGACGAGGCCTCGCACGGTCTCAACTCACTCTGCCCGTTCGGTTTCTGGGGCTTCCGGCACAGCATCGAGCAGCCCGCCTCGCGGCGCGGCGGCGGACGGCTGTCGCTGCGGGCCGGGCGCGGGACTGCGGCGCCGGCCCTGGCCATCGGCCGCAGCCTCGCCCTGGACGCCGGTCTGAGTTCCCGCCATCTCGCCGCGCTCCGCGTCCAGTTCGCGCCGGGCACGGTCGGCGACCACGTGGCACGGGACGACCTGCGCCGGGCACTGGCCTCCGGCGACCAGGACTGCGTGTACTTCTACTGCCACGGGCGGCACGGGAAGGGAGCCGCGGCCGACACCACGGCCCTGGAGATCGGGCAGCAGGAGGAGTTCACCCCGTCGGCGCTGACCGCCTGGGCGACCCACCGGGACTGGCAGGGCTGGGCGCGGACGGCCCCCCTGGTCTTCCTGAACGGCTGCCACACGGTGGACACCACGCCCTCCTCGTGGCTCACCTTCGTGGACGCCTTCACCGATCTCGACGCCGCCGGCGTGGTCGGCACCGAGATCTCGGTGGACCAGGCCTTCGCCACCGAGGTGGCGGAGCGGTTCTGGTCGCACCTGCTGGCCGGCGGGACGGTCGGCTCGGCTCTGCACACGGTGCGGACGGAGCTGTTGGCCAAGGGGAACGTGCTGGGTCTCGCCTACACCGCGTACTGCTCGGCCGACCTGCGGCTGCGGGCCGGCTGACCGGCCCGCGGCCGGGCGGACGGACGGTGCGGTCGGACGTCAGTCGCCCATCCAGGTGGACGTCCGGGGCCCGGCGCCCTCGGCCGGCTGCGGTTCGGCCGCGGGAGCGGTCCGGATCTGCGCGGGTACGGGCGCCGCGGCCGGTGCGGCCGGCGCCCGCCGCTCCGCCCGGTCGATCAGTGCGCCGGTGACGAAGTAGCCGAAGAAGCCGACGGCCAGCCCGATGCCGTAGCCGGCGAAGAGGTCGGGGTCCGGGAACCGCCCGTTGATGACGGCGCCGCCGCCGAGCGCCGCCACGACGGTGACGAGATCGGCGATCCGCGAGCCGTCCGCGGCACGGCGCAGCGTCCGGTAGGCGATCCATCCGATGACGAGGCCGAAGGCTCCCGCGCCGATCAGGCCGAACACCGAGGTCTGCACGGCAACCCCTCTCACCCGGCGGTCCGTCCGGCGGGTGGTCGGCCACGCTATCGCATCGGCGTGGCCGGGAAGGTGCTGAACATCAGTTCGGAGCAGGGTGCATGACGTTCCGTCAGAGCGGAACCGGGCGGGAGCGCGGGCGGTGTGCCCCGCCCTCCCGCCCGGGCGGCGGAGGGCCGGATCAGGCCGGCGGGCGGAAGGCGGCGAGGATGCGCTGGGCCGCCATGGCGGCGGTCACCGTGCCCTCGCGGACCTGCCGTTCCAGGCCGGGGGCGATCCGGCGGACGTCCGGGTGCTCGTGCAGCCCGGCGAGCAGCTGGTCGTGGACCATCGCCCAGGTCCAGTCGACCTGCTGGTCGCGTCTGCGGGCGGCCAGGGCTCCGGTCGCCTCCAGGACCTTGCGGTGCTGCCGGACGCGGTCCCACAGCTCCGGCAGGCCGGCGCCCTCGCGGCCGCTGCAGGTGAGCACCGGCGGCGTCCAGGCCGCGTCCGGCGGCTGCAGCAGCCTGAGCGCGCCAGCGAGTTCGCGGGCGGCGGCCTTGGCGTCGCCCTCGTGCGGGCCGTCCGCCTTGTTCACCGCGACCAGGTCGACGAGCTCCAGGATGCCCTTCTTGATGCCCTGGAGCTGGTCGCCCGTCCTGGCCAGGGTGAGCATGAGGAAGGTGTCCACCATGTCGGCCACGGTGGTCTCCGACTGGCCGACGCCCACCGTCTCCACCAGCACGGTGTCGTACCCGGCGGCCTCCATGACCACCATGGACTCGCGGGTCGCCTTGGCCACGCCGCCCAGGGTGCCCGAGGTGGGCGAGGGGCGGACGAAGGCGTTCGGGTCGGCGGAGAGCTTCTCCATCCGCGTCTTGTCGCCGAGGACGGAGCCGCCGGTCCGGGTCGAGGTCGGGTCGACGGCGAGCACCGCGACCCGGTGGCCGCGGCCGGTGAGCAGCGTGCCGAGGCCTTCGATGAAGGTCGACTTGCCGACACCGGGCACGCCGGTGATCCCGACCCGCACCGCGTTGCCGGAGTGCGGCAGCAGGTCGACCAGCAGCTGCTGGGCGAGTTCGCGGTGGTCGGGCCGGGTGGACTCGACAAGGGTGACGGCCCGCGCGATCCAGGCGCGCGAGCCGTCGAGCACCCCCTGCCGGTACTGGTCGAGGTCGATCGTCCGGGGGGCCATCGGGTCAGCGGCTCACAGCTCGTGGCCGAGGTCCGCGGCGAGCGAGGACAGCAGGTCGTACGCCGCGTCCGGGATGACGGTGCCGGGCGGGAAGACCGCGGCGGCGCCCATCTCCAGGAGGGTGGGGACGTCCTGCGGCGGGATGACGCCGCCGACCACGATGGTGATGTCCTCGCGTCCTGCCTCGGCGAGTTCGGCCCGCAGCGCCGGCACCAGCGTGAGGTGGCCGGCCGCCAGCGAGGAGACGCCGACGATGTGCACGTCGGCCTCGACAGCCTGGCGGGCCACCTCGGCCGGGGTCTGGAACAGCGGACCGACGTCCACGGTGAAGCCCAGGTCGGCGAAGGCCGTGGCGATCACCTTCTGGCCGCGGTCGTGGCCGTCCTGGCCCATCTTGGCCACCAGGATGCGCGGGCGGCGGCCCTCCGCCTCCTCGAACCTCTCGACCAGCTCCCGGGTGCGCTGCACGCCCTCGGACGGTCCTGCCTCGTCTCGGTACACCCCGGAGATGGTACGGATCTGGCCGGAGTGGCGCCCGTAGACCTTCTCCAGTGCGTCCGAGATCTCACCGACGGTGGCCTTGGCGCGGGCCGCGTCCACCGCGAGGGCGAGCAGGTTGCCGTCCAGCGAACCGCCGCTGCCCGGGCCGGCCTCGGCGGCGCGGGTGAGGGCGTGCAGGGCGGACTGGCAGGCGGCCTCGTCGCGCTCGGCGCGCAGCCGGCGGAGCTTCTCGATCTGCTGCGCGCGCACGGAGGAGTTGTCGACCTTGAGCACGTCGATCTGCTCGTCGCTCTCCACCCGGTACTTGTTGACCCCGATCACCGGCTGGCGGCCGGAGTCGATCCGGGCCTGGGTGCGGGCCGCGGCCTCCTCGACGCGCAGCTTGGGGATGCCCGCGTCGATGGCCTTGGCCATGCCGCCGGCCGCCTCGACCTCCTGGATGTGCGCCCAGGCGCGGCGGGCCAGGTCGTGGGTGAGCTTCTCGACGTAGGCCGAGCCGCCCCACGGGTCGATGACCCGGCAGGTGCCGGACTCCTGCTGGAGCATCAGCTGGGTGTTGCGGGCGATCCGGGCGGAGAAGTCGGTCGGCAGGGCCAGCGCCTCGTCGAGCGCGTTGGTGTGCAGCGACTGGGTGTGGCCCTGGGTCGCCGCCATCGCCTCGACACAGGTGCGGGTGACGTTGTTGAACACGTCCTGCGCGGTGAGCGACCAGCCCGACGTCTGCGAATGGGTGCGCAGCGAAAGGGACTTGGTGTTCTGCGGGTCGAACTGCTTGACCAGCTTGGCCCACAGCAGCCGAGCCGCGCGGAGCTTGGCGATCTCCATGAAGAAGTTCATGCCGATCGCCCAGAAGAACGACAGCCGCGGCGCGAACGCGTCCACGTCCAGCCCGGCGCCGAGGCCGGCCCGCAGGTACTCCACACCGTCCGCGAGGGTGTACGCCAGCTCCAGGTCGGCCGTCGCACCGGCCTCCTGGATGTGGTAGCCCGAGATGGAGATCGAGTTGTACCGCGGCATCTTCTGCGAGGTGTACGCGAAGATGTCCGAGATGATCCGCATCGAGGGCTGCGGCGGGTAGATGTACGTGTTGCGGACCATGAACTCCTTGAGGATGTCGTTCTGGATGGTCCCCGCCAGCTTCTCGGGCGGCACCCCCTGCTCCTCGGCGGCCACGATGTACATCGCCAGCACGGGCAGCACCGCGCCGTTCATGGTCATCGACACCGACATCCTGTCCAGCGGGATGCCGTCGAAGAGCTGGCGCATGTCGTAGATGGAGTCGATCGCCACGCCGGCCATGCCGACGTCGCCGGTGACCCGCGGGTGGTCGCTGTCGTAGCCGCGGTGGGTCGGCAGGTCGAAGGCGACCGAGAGACCCTTCTGACCGGCCGCCAGGTTGCGGCGGTAGAAGGCGTTGGACTCCTCGGCGGTGGAGAAGCCCGCGTACTGGCGGACCGTCCACGGCTGGTTGACGTACATCGTCGGGTACGGGCCGCGCAGGTAGGGCGCGACGCCCGGGTAGGTGCCGAGGAAGTCGAGCCCGGCGAGGTCCTCGGCGGTGTACAGCGGCTTGACGCCGATGCCCTCCGGGGTCTCCCAGACCTGCTCCTCGACGTCCTTGCCGGTGGCCTGCTGCCAGGCGGAACGCCACTGCTCGCCGCTGCCGGCGGCGGTGTCCCCGTCCAGTCCGACGGTGGTGAAGTCGGGGATCATCGCGCCACTCCGATCTCGTCGAGGAGGGAGGTCAGGACCTCGACCGCGTCGCAGCCCGCGAACACGTAGGAGTCCACTCCCGCCCGCTCAAAAGCCTCGCGCAGCTCGCCGGGGCGCCCGGCCAGCAGCACCTTCGCGGCACCCGCCGCCTTCAGCGCCTTGGCGACCGCCTCGCCGTGCTCCTCGTACAGCGCGTCGCCGGAGCACAGGCAGGCCGTGCTCGCGCCGCTCGCGGCGAAGGACTCGGCCAGCGCGGCCGGGTCGAGGCCCTCGGCGGCGACGGTCTCGATGCCGCCGGCCTGGAAGAGGTTGGCGGCGAAGGTCGTCCGGGCGGTGTGCGCCGCGGCGGTGCCGAGCGAGGCGAGGAACAGCCTCGGCCGGGCGCCGGTGGCGGCCAGGTGGGCGTCCGAGCGGTCGCGCAGCGCCTCGTACGCCTCGGCGCGGCGGACCTGCGGCAGGCCGCCGCCGCGGCGCCCGGGTGCGTGCTCGCGGATCAGCGGCTGCTCGCCGAGGTTCGGGAACTCGCTGACGCCGGTGACCGGCTCGCGGCGCTTGGCGAGCTTCGCGGTGCGCTCCGCCCAGGTGGCGGCGATCCGGTCGCCGACCAGTCCGGAGGCGAGCGCCGCGCGCAGGCCGCCGACCCGCTCGATCTCCTGGAACCAGGCCCAGGCGGCGTGCGCCAGCTCGTCGGTGAGCTGCTCCACGTACCAGGAGCCGCCGGCCGGGTCGACCACCTTCGCCAGGTTCGACTCCTCCAGCAGGATCGCCTGGGTGTTGCGGGCGATCCGGCGGGCGAAGGCGTCCGGCAGGCCGACCGCGGCGTCGAAGGGCTGCACGGTGACCGCGTCGGCGCCGCCGACACCGGCGGCCAGGCAGGCGACGGTGGTGCGGAGCATGTTCACCCACGGGTCGCGGGCGGTCATCATCACCGACGAGGTGACGGCGTGCTGGCGCTGCGCGGCGGCCGGGCCGGTGACCCCGGAGACCTCGGCGACGCGGGCCCACAGGCGGCGTGCGGCACGGAACTTGGCGATGCCGAGGAACTGGTCCTCGGAGGCCGCGTAGCGGAACTCCAGCTGCCCGGCCGCCTCCTCGGCGGTGAGGCCGGCGGCGGTCAGCGCGCGCAGGTAGCCGACGCCCGCGGCGAGCGAGCAGCCGAGCTCCTGGACGGCCGAGGCGCCGGCGTCGTGGAACACGAGGGCGTCGACCGTCAGGGCGCGCAGGTTCGGGTAGCCGCGGGTGCACTCGCCGGCCAGGTCGGAGGCCTCGGCGAGGAGGTCGGTGGTGGCGGAGTCGTCGCCGGTGCGGGCGAGCAGACCCAGCGGGTCGGCGCCGAGGTTGCCGGAGGCGACGTCGGCGGGCACCGCGCGCTCGGCCAGCAGGGCGAACAACTGCTCGGCGGCGGGCCGGAATTCGGCACCCGCGTCGAGTACCACCGCGGCCAGGTCGAGGTAGACGCCGTGCAGGGCGCCGGGCAGCCCGGCGACCGGCAGGCCGCCCTCGCCGACGGTCAGCCAGAGCGAGGTCACACCGTTCTCGAGGTCGGCGAGGACCGCCTCGTTGGTGCGGGCGGCATCGGTGCCGCCGTGGCGCTGGCGCACGTCCCAGCCGGACACGGCCGAGCCTTGCGGCCGGCCGCCCCGGAGGTACGGCGGGAAGCCGGGATAGCCGGCGTCGGCCGGGGCGTCCTCGGCGGTGTACAGCGGGCGGGCGCTGAGCCCGTCCTGGAGCTTGGTGGTGAGCGCTTCCTCCGCCTGCACGCCGCTCGCGTTCTGCACACCCGACTTGCGCAGCACGCCTTCGACGAGGCGCTGCCACTGCTCTCGGGTCGCATCCGGGAACTCGGCGGCCAGGGGAAGCCCTTCGGGCAGGACCGTCATGAGTGCAGGTTAGTGCTCGTTAGCAGGTCGGCAGCAGATCAATCCAGTGTGACCTTTCCCTCCCTGCACTCCGCACCGCGGGGAGTGCAGCGCCCCCGGAGCCGGTCGCGGGGCCGCCCCGAGGACCCGTCAGCACGGTTGGCGCAGCGGCGCCGGCGGGCGGGGCGGCGGCGAGGAGCCGGGCGCGGTCAGCGGGCCAGGCCGTGCATCAGCAGCTCGGCGAGGTGGGCGTACGCCTCGGCGTCGGCCAGGCCGGTGGAGGCCGCCACCTGCCGCTGCTGGATCCGGACCATGACCGAGGTGATGACGTCGGCCGCGAAGGCGACGTGGACCTCGCGGAAGGCGCCGGCCGCCACTCCCTCGTCGATCAGCTGCCGGACCCGCCGGGCCGCGGCGCGGGTGTTGCGCTCGTACACCTCCGCCGCGGGCTCGAAGGCGGCGACGTCGTCGAAGAAGCGTGCCGACACGGGTGCCAGTTCGGCGGCGACCGCACCGAGGTAGGCGGCCAGCTGCCGGGCCGGGTCGGCCTCCGCCGCCAGTGCGGTCTCCACCCGGGCGGTGGCCCGCCGGAAGAAGTGCACCACGGCGGCGCTGACCAACTGCTCCTTGCTGCCGGCCAGCCCGTAGAGGGTGCGCTTGGAGCAGCGCAGCCGGGCGGCCAGGTCGTCCAGGGTCAGCTGGGCGAACCCCTCGGCGATCAGCAGGGCCACGAGCTCCTCGAACAGCTCGGTCCGGCGGGCGGCGCCCCGTCCGGTCGGTCTCGGGACCCCGGCGGCTGATGTCTCGATCACGCGTCCAGTATTCCAGTGCTCTTTGGTCTACTCTATCCGGTACTGACGTACCGCACAGAGTACCGTTTGGAGCCCGACATGGCCGTCGACCGTCTGCTTCCCACCCAGGAGGCGGAGGATCTGATCGCGCTCACCCGCGAGATCGCCGACAAGGAGCTGGCCTCCCGGGTCGAGGAGCACGAGCACGCCGAGAGCTACCCCGAGGGCCTGTTCGCCGTGCTGGGCCGGGCCGGGCTGCTCGGCCTCGCCTACCCGGAGGAGTTCGGCGGCGGCGGCCAGCCGTACGAGGTCTACCTGCAGGTGCTGGAGGAGCTCGCCGCGCGCTGGGCCGCGGTGGCCGTCGCCACCAGCGTCCACACCCTGGCCTGCCACCCGCTCTACGCCTTCGGCAGCGCCGAGCAGAAGGAGCGCTGGCTGCCGGACATGCTCGCCGGGCGGGCGGTCGGCGGCTACAGCCTCTCCGAGCCGCAGGCCGGCTCGGACGCGGCCTCGCTGTCCTGCAAGGCCGAACCGGCCGAGGGCGGGTACCGGGTCACCGGCACCAAGGCCTGGATCACGCACGGCGGCCGGGCCGACTTCTACGCGCTGTTCGCCCGCACCTCGCCGGGCAGCCGCGGCGTCTCCTGCTTCCTGGCGCCCGGCGCCGCCGAGGGCCTGAGCTTCGGCAAGCCGGAGCGCAAGATGGGCCTGCAGGCCGTGCCGACCACCTCCGCGCACTGGGACGGCGCGCTGCTCGACGCGGACCGCCTGATAGGGGCCGAGGGCCAGGGCCTGGAGATCGCGTTCAGCGCGCTCGACGGCGGCCGGCTCGGCATCGCCGCCTGCGCCACCGGCCTCGCCCAGGCCGCCCTGGACGCGGCCGTGGCGTACGCCAACGAGCGGTCCACCTTCGGCCGGAAGATCATCGACCACCAGGGCCTGGGCTTCCTGCTGGCCGACATGGCGGCCGCCGTCGACTCGGCGCGCGCCACCTACCTCGACGCGGCCCGCCGCCGCGACGCCGGCCGCCCCTTCGGCCGGCAGGCCAGCGTCGCCAAGCTGATCGCCACCGACGCCGCCATGAAGGTCACCACGGACGCCGTCCAGGTGCTCGGCGGCTACGGCTACACCCGCGACTTCCCGGTCGAGCGCTACATGCGCGAGGCGAAGATCATGCAGATCTTCGAGGGCACCAACCAGATCCAGCGCCTGGTCATCAGCCGCACCCTGGCCCACTGACCGCCGCACCGCCCGACCGCACCGCCCTCACCCACTCCACCGAGGAGAGACCCATGGACATCGCCGGTTCCGCCGCCCTGGTCACCGGTGCCGCCTCCGGCCTGGGCGCGGCCACCGCGGCCGCCCTCGCCGCCCGCGGCGCCACCGTGTACGGCCTGGACCTGGACAAGGCCGTCGCCGCCGCCGGCCCGCAGCCCGACGGGGTCGTCCTGCTGGCCGCCGACGTCACCGAGGAGGAGCCGGTGCGGGCGGCGCTGGCCCGGATCGAGGCCGACGGCGCAGAGCTCCGACTGGCCGTCAACTGCGCGGGCATCGCGCCGTCGGCGCGCATCCTCGGCCGCAAGGGGCCGCACGACCTCGACCTGTTCCGCGCCGTGCTGAACGTGAACCTGCTCGGCACGTTCAACGTCATGCGGCTCGCCGCGGAGGCCATCGCCCGCCAGGAGCCGGACGCCGCCGGCCAGCGCGGCCTGGTGGTCAACACCGCCTCCATCGCCGCCTTCGAGGGCCAGGTGGGCCAGATCGCGTACGCCGCCTCCAAGGCCGGCGTGGCCGGCATGACCATCACCGCAGCCCGCGACCTGGCCCAGTTCGGGATCCGGGTCGTCACCATCGCGCCCGGCATCGTGGACACCCCGATGATGGCCGGCTTCAGCGACGAGGTCCGCGCCGGGCTGGCCGCGAGCGTGACCTTCCCGCAGCGGCTGGCCGAGCCCGCCGAGTACGCCCGCCTGGTCACCATGATCACCGAGCACGACTACCTCAACGGCGAGACCGTCCGGATGGACGGCGCCCTGCGGATGACCGCACGGTAGTACCGGCCGCCGTCCGGACCCGCCGCCGGTACGGACCCGCCGCC
>NZ_JBHWBW010000207.1:11037-12664 GCF_042735675.1 Kitasatospora sp. NPDC059571 | reverse complement strand
GGGCCCTCTCGCGTGCGGCGGCGGGCCGGGCCTACGGCCGGGCGACGGAGTCGATCCACTCCTGGAGGCGGGCGCCCTCCCGGGTCATGATGCCGGGGTCGCGCAGGGCGTTGGCGAGCAGCGACATGCCCTGGTAGCCGGCGACGAGCGTGGTGGCGAGGTCGTCGGGGTGCGCGGCCCCGAGCAGGCGGAACTGGTCGGCGCTCCAGTCGAGCAGGCGGCGCAGCACCCTGCCGGCCGCCACGTCGAGATCGCCGTCGGCGCGCTTGTCGAGCTCGGCGGCGAGCGTCCCGGTGGGGCAGCCGTACCGGGCGGCGACGTCGCGCCGCTCCACCCAGGCCCCGACCAGCGCCTTGAGGCGCTCGCGCGGGTCCGGCAGCTCCTCCAGCCCGGCGGTCAGCGCGTCCAGGTGCGCCTCGTGCTCGGTCAGGGCGGCACGGACGAGGTCGTCCTTGGTCTTGAAGTAGTAGTAGACGTTCCCGACGGGCACCTCGGCCGCGCCGGCGATGTCGGCCAGCGTGGTGCGCTCGGCCCCCTGCTCGTGCAGCACCTTGGCGGCGGCGGCCGCGAGCCGGCGGCGCTTGTCGGCGCCCCGGGCACGGCCTGCGGAGGGTGTCGGCGCCATCGTTGAGTCAGTCACCCGACTCACTATAGACAACCGCCCCGGGCGGCGTGCTAGCGTCATCGCATCGAACTGAGTCAGCCAACTAACTCACAGGAGTGACAAGCATGATCGTCGTCACGGGTGCCACCGGGAACGTCGGACGGTCCCTGGTCCGCCGGCTGCACGAGGCGGGCGAGGCGGTGACCGCCGTCGCCCGGCACATCACCGACGCGGACGTCCCGGCCGGGGTGCGGGCGGTGGCCGCCGACCTGGCCGAGCCGCAGAGCCTGGAGAGCGCCCTGCACGGCGCGGACGCGCTCTTCCTGCTGGTCGCCGGGGACGACCCCGGGGGCATCACGGCCCGGGCGCGCGCGGCCGGGGTCCGGAAGGTCGTCCTGCTCTCCTCGCAGGGCGTGGGGACCCGGCCCCGGGCGTACCGCCACGCGGCCGGCTTCGAGGCGGCCGTCGCCGCCTCGGGGCTGGACTGGACGGTGCTGCGCTCGGGCGGGCTGGCCTCCAACGCCTTCGCCTGGGTCGGCCCGGTGCGGGCGTCCGGCGTCGCGCCGGCCCCGTTCGGGGACGTCGGGCTGCCCTTCGTTGATCCCGACGACGTCGCCGCCGCGGCCGCCGTCGTACTGCGCGGGGACGGCCACCGCGGCGCGACCTACGTGCTGACCGGCCCCGAGCCGACCACCCCGCGCCAGCGGGCCGCCGCCCTCGCCGAGGCGCTCGGCACGCCGGTGCGCTTCGAGGAGCAGAGCCGGCAGGAGGCGCACGAGCAGCTGGCCCGGCTCATGCCCGTGCCGGTCGTCGAGGGCACCCTGGACGTGCTCGGGGAGCCCACCGAGGAGGAGCAGCGCGTCGGCGCCGACCTGCCCGGGCTGCTCGGCCGCCCGGCGACGCCGTTCGCCGACTGGGCGCGGCGCAACGCCCCGGCGTTCCGCTGACCGACGCGCCGTCACCTCCCGCGAGCGGCGGGGGCGCTCATGACACCGCCACCCGCCCGGCAGGCCCGGGGGGGTG
>NZ_JBHWBW010000207.1:0-11027 GCF_042735675.1 Kitasatospora sp. NPDC059571 | reverse complement strand
GGGGGGCGTCCACCTCCGGGGGGGGCCGCTCCCCGTCGCGGCTTCCCTCGGGGGAGCGGGGGGGGGCCATATCGCCCCCCCCCGCGGCCGGACGGCCCGGTGGCGGTGGCATCGAGAGGGGCGGTGGCGGCTCAGTCGGCCGCGTCGGTGAGCACCCGGGCCTGCTTGACGTCGTCGGCCATCCGCTCCAGCAGCGCCTCGATGGAGTCGAACTTCTCCATGCCGCGCAGGTAGGCGAGGAAGTCGACGGCGACGTGCAGGCCGTACAGGTCCAGGCCCACCCGGTCGATGGCGTAGGCCTCCACGGTGCGCGAGGTCCCGTCGAAGGTCGGGTTGGTGCCGACCGAGATCGCGGCCGGCAGCCGCCCGCCCGGACCGCCGTCGGCCAGCGTCCCGTCGGCCGGCACGGTGAGCCAGCCCGCGTAGACGCCGTCGGCGGGGATCGCGCTGTGCGGCACGGTCTCCACGTTGGCGGTGGGGTAGCCGAGTTCGCGACCGCGCTGGGCGCCGCGGACGACCACGCCCTCGACCCGGTGCGGCCGGCCGAGCACCTCGGCCACGCCCGCCACGTCGCCCTCCGCCACCAGGCGGCGGCAGAGGCTGGAGGAGAACGGCTCGCCCGCGCCGGCCGTACCGGTCACCTGGAGGTCGAGCACCTCCACCTCGAAGTCGGCGGCGCGGCCGAGCTCGGCGAGCAGCGCCACGTTGCCCGCGGCGCGGTGGCCGAAGCGGAAGTTCGGCCCCTCGACGACGGCCTTCGCGTGCAGGGCGTCCACCAGCACGGAGCGCACGAAGAACTCCGGCGACTCCTGCGAGAACTCGTGGGTGAACGGCAGCACCAGCACCGCGTCGGCGCCGAGTTCCTCGATCAGCTCGGCGCGGCGCGGCTGCGGGGCGAGCAGCGGCGGGTGGCTGCCGGGGCGGACCACCTCGCTGGGGTGCGGGTCGAAGGTGACCACCACGGCCTTGGCACCGAGCTCGCGGGCGCGCTCGACGACCCGCTCGATGATCAGCTGGTGGCCGCGGTGCACACCGTCGAACGACCCGATGGTGACGACGCTGCGTCCCCAGTCCCCGGGGATCTCCTCCAGGCCACGCCAGCGCTGCACCTGACCGCTCCTCGTTCCTCTGCCGCACCCGCGCGGGGCGCTCGAACACTCAACCCGAGCCCCTATAGCGTGCCATGCGCCCGGCTCGGGCTCGGCACCGGAACGGCCTCCGGGCGGTTCGGGCGGATCAGGCGCGGGCGCGGCCGCTCTCGCGGGGGCCGTCCGCGGCGCCGTGGGCGTCCCGTTCGGCCTCCGCCGCGGCGTACTGCGGGTCGCGTCCCTCGGCGGCGAGCTCCCGCAGCCGCTCGGTCAGCGGCCCCTTCGGCGGGGGCGGGGCGGTGTCCGGCCAGTCGGCGAGCACCCGGGCGAAGGCGGCGGCGTGCCCGGCCGCGCGGACGAGTTCGGCGTCCGCGTCCGGCCAGTGCTCGGCGAGCCGGCGGACGACCTCGCGGGCCCGTTCGGGCGTGCTCAGCGCGCAACCGTCGGCGAACCGCTCCAGGACCGCGGCGAGGACGGCCGGGTCGCGCTCGGCGTCCAGCAGCGCGTCCAGCAGGGCGTCCCTGGCCGGGTCGGCCGAGGCGATGGCCAGCACCGGTGCGAAGACCTTGCGGACGGTGGCGGGGGCGGCCACCACCTCGGCGACCAGCGGCCCGGCGTCGTGGCCGGCCTCCAGCAGGACCTCCAGGTGGGCGGCCAGCCGCCCGGCCCGCTCCGGGTGCTCGCGCAGCTGCCGGGCGGCCAGCAGCACCCCGCGGCGGGCGGTGGCGGCGTCCCGGGCGCCGGCCAGCAGGCGCAGCCCGTCGGCGAACGGTGCGGCCGGCTCCTCCAGGCGGCGGCCGACCGCCGCCACGATCTCGTCCGGGTGGTCCTCCAGCGCCGGTGCGAGCTCGGCGGCGCCGAGGAACGGGTCGTCCGCGGCGTACGCGGCGAGCGCCCGCGGCAGGTGGTCGGACCGGCTCGCCGGGTCGCGCAGCAGCAGGGCGAGGGCGGCGCCGTGCAGGGCGGGCTCGTCCTCTCGGGCGAGCAGGGTGAGCGCGGTGAAGCGGAGCAGGGCCGCCCCCGCGGGGTCGGCCTGCGGGGCCGTCCGCAGGGCGTGCACGGCCGCGGCGACGTGCCGCTCCGGACGCGGGTCGTGGCTCCAGCGGTCGACCGCCCGGCAGAGCGCGGACGGCTCGTCGACGGCCAGCCGGGCCAGCAGGGCGTCCGCCCGCGGGTGCGCGACGTCCACCAGTGCCTCCGTCAACTCGTCGAGGGCGAGCGAGCGGTGGGTGAACAGCAGGTCGTGGGCGAGGTCGGCGACGGTGGCCCCGGAGCCGTCGGCGAGCGGCGCCGCGTCGGAGAACCAGGCGCACAGCAGCGGCTGCACGGTGGCCGGGTCGGCGGTCAGCCGCTCGCGCACGGCGGCGTGGTACGGGCCGTTCGCGGGGTCGGTGCGCACCAGCAGGCGCAGCAGGGCCATCCGGTCGGCCGGGGCGAGCCGCAGGGCGGCCCACCAGGCGGGCGGGAAGGCCGGGTGGCGGGTGAGGCGTTCGAGCAGGGGCCGGTGGGCGGCCGGGACGGGGACGGCGGGGAGGACGGCGGCCAGCAGCCGGGCGGCCCACCAGGCGGACTCGTCCCCGGGCCGGTCGGCCTCCAGGGCGAGGCGCAGCCGGTTCAGCCAGAGGTCCATGGCCTCGGCGCCGCGGGTCTCGGCGACCTGGCGCAGCGCGGCGGCCACCGGGCCGAGGCGGTGCCGCGGGACGCCGTGGCCGGCCGGCTCCGGCGCGTCCGGTGCCGCGGGCGCGGCGGGTGCGGCGGGTTTCTCCGGCGCGGCCGGCGCGGTGGACCGCGGTGCGGACTCCGGTTCCCCCGGCGGTTCGGCGTCCTCGGCTTCGGCATCCTTCGGTGGGACGGCCGTTGCTTCGGCGGCCGGCGCCTGGGGAGGCTGTGCCCCGGCGGGCCTCGGGTCCGCGGGTTTCGGGTCCGCGGACTGCCGGCGGGGCTCGCGGGCCGCCGGCACCCCGGCCGCGGGGCTGCCGCCGTCGACCAGCATCCGCAGGGCCTGGTCGAGGTCCAGGTGGCGCCCCTGGAGCCAGTCGGCCGGGTCCTCGGCGGACGGCCGGAAGCCCTCCCCCGCACGGACGAACAGGCCCTCGGCGAGGACGGCCGGCCCCCAGCCTCCCGCGGTCGGGAACAGCCGCTCGAACTCCTCGGCGGTCAGCCCCCCGTGGCCGGCGCCGAGGAGCAGCCGGGCGGCCTCGTGGACGCGTCCGGCGACCACCACCGCGGTGCGGCGCAGCCGGGCGGTGGACTCGGCCCGGGCCGGCGGCGGTGCGCCGCGCCGGTGGGCGCCCGGTCTGCGGTCGTCCGCGGTGGTGATCCGGCGGGCGATCCGCAGGCAGCGCAGGTCGAGGTGGGCGGCGTAGAGCTCGCCGCGGCCGCCGGGGCGGCCGGTCACACCGGCGGCCCGCAGGTCCCCGGCGGCGCGCAGGGCCTGCGGGTGGGCGGCGTCGGCGGGCGCGAGCAGGGCGGGGTCGGCGCCGAGGCGGTGGGCGACCCTCACGGCGGCCGCGGCCGGCAGCGGGCCGAGCAGCAGGGCGGGGCCGAGGGCGGCGGCGCGGCTCTCCGGCCGGCAGGCGAGCAGCAGCCGGGCCCGGTGCTCGGCGAGCCAGTGGGCGGTGTGCGCCTGCCAGGCGGCGGACGGCTCCGCGAGGGCCTCCTCGGGGGCGTCCAGCAGGACCAGCAGCGGGCGGCCCGCGGCGGCGCAGAGCCGGGCGGCGGCGGCCGGGTCGGGCACCGGGACGCCGAGGGCGTCGGCGGCGGCCGCGAGGGCCCGGGCGACCGCGTCGGCGAGCCCGTCGTCGGCGGGCCGCAGGTCGGCGCCGCGCAGCCAGAGGGTGGGCAGCGGGCGCGGCCCGGTGGCCCGGCGGACGGCGAGGGCGGCGAGTTCGGTGCTGCGGCCGCTGCCGGCGGTGCCGGTCAGCACGGTGACCGGGTGGCACGGCTCCTCGCCGGTGAGGCCGTCCGGCCGCTCCACGCGGTCGGCGGCGAGCGTGGTGATCCGGCCCGGCCCGGCGGTGGCTGCGTCGAGCTGGCGGGCGGTGAGCCTGAGCACCCCGCCGAGGTTGAGGGCGGGCCCGAAGGCGGGGGCGCACTCCGCGTTGCGGAGCAGGACGTCCGGGGGCAGCCCGGGGACCAGCGGGGCGGCGGCGACGGTGTCCGGCCGGTCGCCGCGCAGGGTGGGGGCGAGCAGCCCGAGGACGGCGCCGGTGGCGGCGTCCAGCACGGGCGCGCCGGGCTCCGGGGCCGGTACGGAGGGCGGCAGCCGCAGCAGCAGCGCGCCTGCCACGGTGCGGAAGCCGCCGGCGCCGGTCGGCTGGACGGCGGTGCAGCGGCCGACCACGACGCCGTGCAGCCGGGTCGGCTCGGCGTCCGGCGTCGCGTGGTGCAGGACGGTGACGGGGCATCCGTCGGTGCTCCAGGTGATCGGCGGGACGGCGCCGGGCAGCCCGCCGAGGTGGGCCGTGTGGAGCAGGGCCAGGCCGAGGTCCGGGAGCGCCTGGACGGCCTCCGGGCCGAGCCTGCGGGTGGTGCCGCCGGGCAGCCGGAGCACGGGGGCGGTGAGGCCGGCCACGGTCTCGTACGCGGTGACCACGGTGCCCTGCCGGTCGGCGGGGATGCCGAGGCCGCGCGGACGGCCGTGCTCGTCCGTGACGACGAGCGGCGCCCAGGCCGGCTCGGCCGTCCGCTGCCGTGGTGTGCTGCCCGGCTGGTGTCTGCCCGTCATACGCCCCGCCCTCCCGCCGGGCCGGGAAGCGGTCGGCCCGGCTGCCGTACCGCTGCTGGGGGAGCGTGCCCAGGGCGCACGGGCCACCACCCTGCACGCGCCCTTCACAACTCCGTTTCACTTCGGGCGCTCGCCCGTGAGGGTGAAGCGGAACGGAAAGCTCCTCCGGCGGGGCCGGGGTGGGCTAGAGGGGCCGATGCGGCCCGGCGGACGGGTGCGCCGCCTGCGGCGTTCCGGGTGCGCACGGTTTCCGGGTGCGGAGCGTCCCGGGTGCGATCGAGCCGGCGGGCAACCGGGTGGTCAGCCGACGAAGACGGCGACCGGCTTCGCGCTGGCGCCCTTCTCCTCGACCCGGGCGAGGAAGCGACCGTCCGGGGCGAAGACCGCGATCGGGCCGTCGACGCCGAGGCCGGGGGCGGGGAGCTTCATGCCGGTGGAGATCAGCCGTGCCTGGTCCTCGTCGAGGTCCCAGCGCGGGAAGGCGGCCGCGGCGGCGTCCGCGATCGGCAGCACCTCCAGCTTCTCCTCCAGCTGTTCGAGGGTGCGGGCGTGCTCCAGGCCGTACGGGCCGACCTTGGTGCGCCGCAGCGCCGTGAGGTGGCCGCCGACGCCCAGGGCCGCGCCGAGGTCCCGGGCGAGCGCCCGGATGTAGGTGCCGGAGGAGCACTCCACGGTCACGTCGAGGTCGGTCACCGGGGTGCCGTCCTCGGCCGTCGCGGACCGCCGCTCGTGCACCGTGAAGGAGTGCACGGTGGTGGGCCGGGCGGCGAGTTCGAAGTCCTCGCCCTCGCGGACCCGGGCGTACGAGCGCTTCCCGTCGATCTTGATCGCCGAGACCTTCGACGGGACCTGCATGATCTCGCCGGTCAGCGCCTCGATCGCGGTGCCGATCGCCTCCGGGTCCAGGCCGTCGGCCGGCACCGAGGCGGTGACCTCGCCCTCCCGGTCGTCGGTGATGGTGGTCTGCCCGAGCCGGATGGTCGCCTCGTAGGTCTTGTTCGTGAGCATCAGGTGGCCGAGCAGCCGGGTGGCCCGCTCGACGCCGAGCACCAGCACGCCGGTCGCCATCGGGTCGAGGGTGCCGGCGTGGCCGACCTTGCGGGTGCCGGCCAGCCACCGGAGTTTGGCGACCACCCCGTGCGAGGTGATGCCCTCCGGCTTGTCGACGATGACCAGGCCGTCGGGGCCGGTTCCCTTGCGCTTCATGGGGTTTCTGTTCTCCGGCAGGTGTCGGGTTCGGGCGCCGCCGGGCGGCCGGCGGCGGGTCGGGCTGGTCAGGAGGGCAGTGCGGCGCGGAAGCGGGCGACCACCGCGGCCACCTCGTCGCGCACCGAGAACCCGGCCGCGAACACGTGGCCGCCGCCGCCGAGCGCAGTGCAGACCTCGGCGACGTCGATCGCGCCCTTGGAGCGGCAGGAGCCGCGCAGGGTGCCGTCCGGGTCCTGCTTGAGCACCAGGGCGACCTCGGCCTCGGCCGGGCGGCGCAGCACGTCGATCAGGCCCTCGATCTCCTCGACGGTGACGCCGAACAGCGCCAGGTCCTGGTACGGCACCCAGGTCCACACCAGGCCGCGCCCGTCGGCCGCCTCGGGCTCGTAGACCGCGCGTTCGAGCGCCGCGCCGAGCACCTTGAGGTAGCCGAAGGAGGAGGTGTCCCACAGTTGACGGGAGATCAGGTCGTGCCGGATGCCGGTGGCCAGCAGCCGGCCGGCCAGCTCGTGGGTGGCCGGCGTGGTGCCGGCGTACTTGAACGAGCCGGTGTCGGTGGCGACGCCGGTGTACAGGCAGGTGGCCAGCGCCTGGTCGAGCTCGACGCCGAGCCGGCGCAGCAGTTCGTCGACCAGCACGGCGGTGGCCGGGGCGCCCGGGTCGATCAGGCGGTGGGTGCCGAAGCCCGGGTTGGAGGCGTGGTGGTCGAGGACCACCAGCACGGGCGCGGCGAAGGCCTTGGCGTGCAGCAGGCCGAGCCGGCTCTCCGAGGCCACGTCGAAGCAGAGCACCAGCTCCGGCACGTCCGGGACGGCCGAGGCGGGCACGATCAGCTCCTGGCCGGGCAGGAAGGAGAGCGACTCGGGGACGATCTGCGGGTCGTCGCCGAAGGAGACCCGGACCTCGTACCCCAGTCCGCGCAGCGCGAGGCCCGCGGCGAGCGCGGAGCCGAGCGCGTCGCCGTCGGGGTTGATGTGGCAGATCAGGTCGATGCTGGCGGCCCGCCCGATGGCAGCCACCACCCGCTGCCACTCGTGGTCGAGCCCGGGGGCCTCGGCGCGCGGACCCGGAAGCGCCACGAGGGCAGACTCCACCGTGCTGGTGGAGCCCGCCCCCGCGGTACCGGCCGCCGTCGGCTCGCCGGTCACTGCTACTCGTCCTCGTCGTCGTCGCGCGCCGGGGAGCGGTACGGGTCCGCGTCACCGGCGTACGTGGCGCCGGCGGCGGCGGTGCGCACCGCCGCGTCCGACAGCCGCGCCTTGTCGAGCAGGTCGTCGATGTTCTTCGCGTTGTCGGGCAGCGCGTCCGCGACGAAGGTCAGCGTCGGCGTGAAGCGCACCCCGGTCTGCCGGCCGACCTCCGAGCGGAGGACGCCCTTGGCGCTCTCCAGCGCGGCGGCGCTGGCCTGCCGCTCGGTCTCGTCACCGTAGACGGTGTAGAAGACGGTGGCCTCGCGCAGGTCGCCGGTGACCCGGGCGTCGGTGATGGTCACGTAGCCCAGACGCGGGTCCTTGATCCGGCGCTGAAGCGTCTCGGCGACGACCACCTGGATGCGGTCGGCGAGCTTGCGCGCCCTTGCGGTGTCGGTCACGTTGCCTCCTCGTGCGATGGGCCCGGTACCCGGGTCGGTCGTGCACCCGGTGGGGCCCCTGCCCCAACGTACCTGCCCGCGCCCAGCCTTGTGGGCGCTCTCGGTCCTGATCGGTGTGACGGTGGCGACTCCCGGGATCCGGGAGCACCACCGGGACACCCGTGGTCACTCATCGTCGTCGTGGTGGTAGCGCCTCCGCACGGAGAGCAGCATCACCTCGGGGCGGCCGGCGACGAACCGCTCACAGCTGTCCAGGATCTCGGTGACGTACGCGGCGTCCCCGGCCACCACCGCACAGCCGATCTCGGCCCTGCGGTGCAGATCCTGGTTCCCGACCTCGGCAGCGCACACGCTGTACTTGCGCTGCAGTTCGGCCACGATGGGCCGCACGATCGACCGCTTCTCCTTGAGCGAGTGGACGTCACCCAGAAGGAGGTCGAAAGTGAGTGTTCCTACGAACATGTGTGACAGGTCAGAGCCGACCTGAAGGCCTCGGAGAGATCCCCGCTCGGGGATGTACGAGGACCCTACACAGCGAGACCGGGGCCGGTCGACGGGTTATGCACCCGTCGACCGGCCCCGGACGTGAGCCGTTACGAGCGCGGCTTCTCGCGCATCTCGTAGGTCTCGATGACATCGTCGACCTTGATGTCGTTGTACGAGCCCAGGGTCACACCGGCCTCGAAGCCCTCGCGGACCTCGGTCGCGTCGTCCTTGAAGCGGCGCAGGCCCTCGATGTTGAGGTTCTCCGCCACGACCTTGCCGTCGCGCAGCAGGCGGGCCTTGGTGTTGCGTCGGATGACGCCCTCGCGCACCAGGACACCGGCGATGTTGCCGAACTTGGAGGAGCGGAACACCTCGCGGATCTCCGCGGAGCCGAGGCGCACCTCCTCGTACTCGGGCTTGAGCAGGCCCTTGAGCGCGGCCTCGATCTCCTCGATCGCCTGGTAGATGACCGAGTAGTACCGGATGTCGACGCCCTCGCGGTCGGCCGCGGTACGGGCACGCCCCTCGGCGCGCACGTTGAAGCCGATGATGATGGCGTCCGAGCCCATCGCCAGGTCCACGTCGGACTCGGTGATGGCACCCACACCGCGGTGCAGGATCCGGAGCTCGACCTCCTCGCCCACGTCGAGCTTGACGAGGGCGTCCTCGAGGGCTTCGACGGAACCGGAGACGTCACCCTTGATGATGAGGTTGAGCTTCTCGATGGAGCCGGCGGCCAGGGCGGCCTCCAGACCCTCGAGCGAGACGCGGACACGGCGCTGGGCCATGGACGCGTTGCGGTCGCGGGCGGCGCGCTTCTCGGCGATCTGGCGGGCGGTGCGGTCCTCGTCGACGACGATGAAGCTGTCGCCGGCGCGGGGCACCGAGGTCAGACCGAGGAGCAGGACCGGACGGGACGGGCCGGCCTCGGTGAGGCTGTTGCCGTTCTCGTCCAGCATCGCGCGGACGCGGCCGTAGGCGTCGCCCACGACGATCGAGTCGCCGACGCGGAGCGTGCCGCGCTGGACGAGCAGCGTCGCCATGGCGCCGCGGCCCTTGTCCAGGTGGGCCTCGATCGCGATGCCCTGCGCGTCCTGCTCCGGGTTGGCCCGGAGGTCGAGCGAGGCGTCCGCGGTGAGGACCACGGCCTCCAGCAGCTGGTCGATGTGCAGACCCTGGCGCGCGGAGATGTCGACGAACATGGTGTCGCCGCCGTACTCCTCGGCCACCAGGCCGAACTCGGTCAGCTGACCGCGGACCTTGGTCGGGTCGGCGCCCTCGACGTCGATCTTGTTGACGGCGACCACGATCGGCACACCGGCGGCCTTGGCGTGGTTCAGCGCCTCGACCGTCTGCGGCATGACACCGTCGTTGGCCGCGACCACCAGGATCGCGATGTCGGTGGACTTGGCGCCACGGGCACGCATGGCGGAGAACGCCTCGTGACCGGGGGTGTCGAGGAAGGTGATGCGGCGCTCCTCGCCGTTCACCTCGGTCTGCACCTGGTAGGCACCGATGTGCTGGGTGATGCCACCGGCCTCGCCCGCCACCACGTTGGTCTTGCGGATGGCGTCGAGCAGGCGGGTCTTACCGTGGTCGACGTGACCCATGACGGTCACGACCGGCGGACGCGGCGCCAGCATCTCCTCGTCGCCCTCGTCGGCACCGAAGTCGATGTCGAAGGACTCGAGCAGCTCGCGGTCCTCGTCCTCACGGCTGACGATCTCCAGCACGAAGCCCATCTCGCCGGCCAGCAGCTCGAGGGTGGCGTCGGAGACCGACTGGGTCGCGGTGACCATCTCGCCGAGGTTGAACATCACCGAGACGAGCGCGGCCGGGTTGGCGTTGATCTTCTCCGCGAAGTCCGTGAGCGAGGCACCGCGCGACAGGCGGACGGTCTGCCCGTTGCCGCGGGGCAGCATCACACCGCCGACGGACGGGGCCTGCATGGCCTCGTACTCCTGGCGCTTCGCCCGCTTCGACTTGCGACCACGGGCCGGACGGCCACCGGGGCCACGGCCGAAGGCACCCTGCGTGCCACCACGGGCACCCGGGCCGCCGGGACGGCCGCCGAAGCCACCGGGACGGGCACCGCCGCCACCGAAGCCGCCGCCGCCACCGGCACCGCCGGGACGGGGGCCGCCGAAGCCGCCGCCCGCGGGACGCGAGCCGGGACCGGCCGGACGGCCGGCGAAGCCGGGACGACCGCCGCCGCCGGGCGCACCCGGACGCGCGCCGGGACCACCCGGACGCGGACCCGGACGCGGGCCGGGGCCGGCCGGACGCTGCGGCATCATGCCGGGGTTCGGACGGGGCATGCCGGACGGGCTCGGACCACCCGGGCGCGGCGCGGCGGGACGGGGCATGCCGTCCGGACGCGGGGCACCACCGGGACGCGGGGCGCCACCGGCACCGGGCGCACCGGCGGGACGGGGACGGTCGCCACCCGGACGCGGACGGTCGCCGCCCGGACGGGGGGCGCCACCGGCGCCGGGAGCACCGGCACCCGGACGCGGACGGTCACCGGGGGCACCGGCGGGACGCGGACGGTCGCCACCGGGACGCGGGGCACCCGCACCCGCGGCACCGGGACGGCGCTCGCCGGGGCGGGCCATGCCGGTGTTGCTGGACGTGAAGGGGTTGTTGCCCGGACGCGGACCGGCCGGACGCGGGCCCGGACGGGCCGCGGGGGAGGCCGGACGCTGCGCGGCCGGACGGGCCTCGCGAGCCTCGCCGGCCGGGGCCGGGGAGGAGAACTCCGGCGCCGCCGCGGGCCGCGCGCCCGGCGCCCCCGGCCGCGCCCGCCGCCCCCGGGCCCCGGGGCGGGCCCCCCCCGCGCGGGGACCGGGGGTGCCCCCCGCCCCCCCCCCCCGCCCCCACACGCCGCGGGCGCCCGGGGGCCCCCCCCCCCCCCCCGCCGGCGCGC
>NZ_JBHWBW010000206.1:0-12688 GCF_042735675.1 Kitasatospora sp. NPDC059571 | reverse complement strand
AGTCAGATGTCTAACAGAGACAGGCCCTGCGCCGTGTGCGGACCTGCAGGTCAGCCGCCGATGCCGGGGAGGCCGCCGCCGGTGGCGCCGCCGAGGCCGCTGACCGTGCCGAGCACGCCGCCCACCGGGGTCTTCTCCAGACCCTGCGCGCCCGGGACGGGCGGCAGCGCGCGGTCGGCGGCGGGGGCCATCGCCGGGGCGGCGTCGGCGGCGGGCGCGTCCGCGGCCGGGGCGTCGGCCGGGGCGGCGGGGGCGGCCGGGGTCAGCTTCTCGCCGACCGCCGGGTTGAGGGTGCCCACCGTCTGGGTGACCTCGTTGCCGCCGGGGACCTTCTGCACGGCGCCGGGAACGGCGCTGGTCAGACCGGGGTTGGTGAGCGCGCTGGTGGGGAGCCCGAGGCCGCCGGGGGCGGCGGCGGAGGCGGAGCCTGCGGCGGCTGCGGCGATCGCGACTCCCAGAGCGGCGGTGCTTGCGGCCTTCAGGGTTGCCTGCTTCATGCGTTGTCCTCAGAGTCCTCGTCGGTGCCCGTGCCGGGCGCCCGGGGGCGCCCCGATGTCACACCGGGTCAGCATTGACTGGCACACCGTAGTGAAGCCGTCGCGTGCGGATCAACGGAGCGTCACCCACAGGACTGATTAGTCCGACGATCACAGCCGGGCGGGCCGGGGCCCCGGCGACGGCCCCCGCCCGCCCGGCGGTCGGCGCCGCCAACGGCCCCGGCCCGTCGGCGACTTGGCTCACGCGCCGGCGAACAGCCACTCCGCCTTGAGCTCGGCGTAGCCGGGCTTGATCACGTCGTTGATCATCGCGAGGCGCTCGTCGAACGGCAGGAACGCCGACTTCATGGCGTTCACGGTGAACCACTCCATGTCGCCCAGGGTGTAGCCGAACGCCTCGACCAGGTGCCCGAACTCGCGGCTCATGCTGGTGCCGCTCATCAGGCGGTTGTCGGTGTTGACGGTGACCCGGAACTTCAGCCGGCTCAGCAGCCCGATCGGGTGCTCGCCGTAGGAGTCGGCCGCACCGGTCTGCAGGTTGGAGGTGGGGCACATCTCCAACGGGACCCGCTTGTCGCGGACGTACGCGGCGAGGCGGCCGAGCTGCACGGAGCCGTCCTCGCCGACGGTGATGTCGTCGACGATGCGGACGCCGTGGCCGAGCCGGTCGGCGCCGCAGCACTGCAGGGCCTCCCAGATCGACGGCAGGCCGAAGGCCTCGCCCGCGTGGATGGTGAAGTGGTTGTTCTCGCCCTTGAGGTAGTCGAAGGCGGCCTGGTGCCGGGTGGGCGGGTGGCCCGCCTCGGCGCCGGCGATGTCGAAGCCGACCACGCCCTGGTCGCGGAACCGGTTGGCCAGTTCGGCGATCTCGGTCGAGCGGGCGGCGTGCCGCATCGCGGTGAGCAGGGTGCCGACGCGGATCCGGCGGCCGGCCGCGCGGGCGTTGGCCTCGCCGAGCCGGAAGCCCTCGTTGACGGCCTCGACGACCTCGTCCAGGGTGAGGCCGGCCTCCAGGTGCTGCTCGGGGGCGTAGCGGACCTCGGCGTAGACGACGCCGTCGGCGGCGAGGTCCTCGGCGCAGTCGGCGGCGACCTTGACCAGCGCCTCGCGGGTCTGCATCACGGCGCAGGTGTGCGCGAAGGTCTCCAGGTAGCGCACCAGGGAGCCGGAGTCGGCGGCCTCGCGGAACCAGTGGCCGAGCTTGACCGGGTCCGTGGTGGGGAGCCCCTCGTAGCCGCAGGCGGCGGCGAGTTCGACGACGGTCTCCGAGCGCAGCCCGCCGTCGAGGTGGTCGTGCAGGAGCACCTTCGGGGCACGGGCGATCTGGTCGGCAGTGGGAATGCGGGGGCCTGTGGTGCCCGCGGTGGCAGGGATCTGCTTCTCCATTGCCGGAGTGTAGCTCCTACGCGCGTAGATTCCTACTCGATCCGCGCGTGTCTCGGCACGGGTGTCGTCATGTCGGAGATTTCCGACACTTGACGCGTCGGAAATCTCCGACCTATTCTTCCGGCATGGCAACGGACGTCTTCGGCGCACTCGCCAACCCGGTGCGGCGCGCCCTGCTCGCAGCCCTGCTGGAGGGCCCGCGCCCGGTCAACGACCTCGCGGGCCGCTTCGACCTCGGCCGGCCGGCCGTCTCCGAGCACCTCCAGGTGCTCCGGCAGGCCGGGCTGGTCCGCGAGGAGCCCCGCGGGCGGCAGCGCTACTACCACCTCGACGCGGCACCGCTGGCCGAGGTCGGGGACTGGCTGCATCCGTTCGAACACTACTGGCGCGACCGCCTGCGCGCCCTCAGCGACCTGCTCGACGAGGAGAAGCCGTGACCGAGCCCGACACGATCCGCTGCGACCGCTTCCTGCCGCACCCGCCGGCCGCCGTCTGGCGCGCCCTCACCGACCCCGAGCTGCAGGCCCGCTGGTGGGCGGCGGGCGACGTCAAGCCGGTCGTCGGGCACCGCTTCGCGCTCGACATGGGCCCCTGGGGCAGTCAGCAGTGCGAGGTCACCGCCGTCGAGGAGGAGCGGCTGCTGCGGTACACCTTCGCCGAGGGCAGCCTGGACACCACGATCACCTGGCGCCTCGTCCCCGAGGGCCGCGGCACCCGGCTGCTGCTCGAACACGCCGGCTTCGACCTGGACTCGCCGATGGGCCGCACCGCCCTCGACGGCATGGGCCGCGGCTGGCCCGGAGTCCTGGGGCGGCTGGAGGTCGTGCTCGCCGGCTGACCGCTCCGCGGCCCCCGGCGCCGCGCCGGTCAGCGGCCGCCCAGTAGCCGCCCCCGCCGGGACAGCACGAAGTCGCGGAAGGCCGCCGCGGGCGGGGTGAGCGGCCGGCCCGCCACCCAGGCCAGGCCGATCGCCCGCCGGGTGCGCGGCGCCGTCACCTCCAGCTCCACCACCCCGGGCCTGGGCACCACGGCGGGCGGCAGCAGCGCCACCCCGAGCCCGGCGGCCACCAGCCCGCGCAGCGTCTCCACCTCCTCCCCCTCGAAGGCGATCCGCGGCACGAAGCCGGCCTCCGCACAGAACCCGTCCGTGATCAGCCGCAGCCCGTAGCCCTCCTCCACCGCCACGAACGGCTCCTCGGCGACCTCGGCCAGCCGGACCCGGCGCCGGGCGGCCAGCCGGTGGTCGGCCGGCACGGCCAGGTGCAGCCGCTGCTCGTCCAGCGGACGGGCGGTCAGGTCCGGGTCGTCCGGCAGCGGCGAGACCAGGCAGAGGTCGAGCTCGCCGGCCCTGGTCCGCTCCAGCATCGCCGCGACGTAGTCCTGGACCAGCTGGAAGCGGACCCGCGGGTGGGTCTCGCGGAAGCCGCGCAGCAGGGCGGGCACCGCCTCCGTCCCCATGGTGTGCAGAAAGCCGAAGGAGACCCGCCCGGCCGCCGGGTCCGCCTCGGCCCGGGCCGCGTCCGCCCCGCGCTCCAGCTCGGCGAGCGCCCGCTCGACCGAGCCGAGCAGCAGCCGGCCGGCCCGGGTCAGCCGGACGGCCCGGCCCTGACGGGCCAGCAGGTCCACCCCGAGCTCGGCCTCCAGCCGGGCCACCGCGCGCGACAGCGTCGGCTGGGGCATCCCGAGCAGCTGGGCGGCCCGGGTGACGTGCTCCAGGCGGGCGACCGCCGCGAACTGCGCCAGCTGCGGTGTGAGGCGGACCACGTCCGCGTCCGGGCCGAGCTCGGCGAGCCGGCCCGGCTGTGAGCTCTCGTCATGCACCATGGCATCGATTCTCGCCGATTCATGCATTGGACGCATCAGAGCGCGCAGGCCTAGGTTCGGGGCATGTCGCCTGCCAGTACCGGGGCATCCACAGCCGCACTGCCGGATGCCCTCACCCAGCCGTCCCCGTCCACCGCCGCGACCGACCCCCGCCTCCGCCCCGGCGACCGCGCCTTCCGTCGCGCCAACCTCGCCCTCTTCGCCGCCGGTGTGGCCACCTTCGTCCTGCTGTACTCCACCCAGGGACTGCTGCCGGTCCTGTCGGCCGGGCTCGACCTGACGCCGGGCCAGGCGAGCTGGACGGCCTCGGCGGCCACCCTGGGCCTGGCCCTCGCCCTGCTGCCGGCCAGCGCGCTCTCCGACCGGTACGGCCGGACCGCGGTGATGACGGCCTCGACGCTGGCCGCCGCCGTCCTGGCGCTCGCCCTCCCGTTCGCCCCGGACCTCACCACCCTGGTGGTGCTGCGGGCCGTCCAGGGCGCGGCGCTCGCCGGGCTCCCGGCCACCGCGATGGCGTACCTCGCCGAGGAGGTCCACCCGAGCGCGCTCGCCTCCGCGATGGGCCTGTACGTGGCCGGCAACTCGATCGGCGGGATGAGCGGACGGCTGGTCTCCGGCTGGGCGGCGGCCGCCTGGGGCTGGCGCTGGGGCCTGGCCGTCTCGGCCCTGCTCGCCCTGCTGGCGGCGCTCGTCTTCCGGCTGCTGATCCCGGCCGCCCGGAACTTCACGCCCGCGCCCGTCGACGCCCGCGCGCTGGCCCGGACCGTCGGGACCCACCTGCGCAACCCGCTGCTGCTGCGGCTGTACGCCCTCGGCCTGCTCTTCATGGCGGTCTTCGGCGCCGTCTACAACACCGTCGGCTACCGCCTCACCGCCGCCCCCTTCGACCTGCCGCAGTCGGTGGCCGCGTCGATCTTCGTGGTGTACCTGGTGGGCACCGCCTCCTCGGCCTTCGCCGGGAAGCTGGTCGGCCGGCTGGGCCGCCGCGGCACCCTCTACACCGCCATCGGCACCACCGCGGCGGGCCTGCTGCTCTCGCTGGCCGGCTCCCTGCTCGCCGCCCTGCTCGGCCTGGTCCTGATCACCGCCGGGTTCTTCGCCGGGCACGCCACCGCGTCCTCCTCGGTCGGCCGGACGGCCACCGGCGGGCGCGCCCAGGCCTCGGCGCTCTACCTGATCGCCTACTACCTGGGGAACAGCCTCGGCGGAACGATCGGCGCCGACGCCTACCACGCCACCGGCTGGTCCGGCGCAGCCGCGGTCGGCCTCACCGCCATGGCGCTCGCCGCCGGCGTCACCCTCTACGCCACCCGGCAGGCCGTGGTGCAGCGCCGCACCCTCGCCGCACGCTGACCGGCGGCCGTCCGCAGGACCGCCGGGGGCCCGGACGCTGACACAACAGCGAGTGGGCGCCCGGGCGGGGGGGGCCCCACCCCCCCACCACCCCCCCCACCAGCCACGCCACCCCGGGGGGGGGGGGCGCCGCCCCCCCCCTGCCCCCCCCGCGGCGCGGGGGCGGCCCGCCGGCCCGCCGCCCACACCGCCCCCCCGGGGCGGGTGCGCGGCGCCAGGCTGTGCTCCGAGCCAACCACCACGACCCACCGGAGCCCGCCATGGCCACCTTCGTCCTCGTCCCCGGCGCCCTGCACGGCGGCTGGTGGTTCGAGCCGCTCGCCCGCGACCTGCGGGCGCACGGGCACCGGGCGCACGCGCTGACGCTGTCGGGCCTCGGCGAGCGCCGCCGCGACGCGGCCGGCCAGGTCAACCTGGACACCCACATCGAGGACGTCCTCGCCGTCCTGGAGCTGCACCGCATCGAGGACGCCGTGCTGGTCGGCCACAGCTACGGCGGCATGGTCGCCACGGGCGCCGCCGACCGGGCACCCGCGCGGATCGCCGGGCTGGTGTACGCCGACGCCTTCGTGCCGCGCGACGGCGAATCGGCCTTCGACCTCTGCAACGAGGAGTGGCGCACCCGGTACCTGGAGGGCGCCGCGGGCACCGGGCACTCCCTGGTGGGCCTGAACCCGGCGCTCGACCCGCGCACCACCCCGCAGCCGATCGGCACCCTGCTCCAGCGGATCCGGCTGACCGGCGCGGGCGAGGCCGTCACCAACCGGACGTACGTCCACGCGGCCGCCTTCGAGGGCTCCCCGTTCCTGCCCACCTACCGGCGGCTGTCCGCCGACCCCGCCTGGACGGTGCACGCCCTCCCGGTCGGCCACGACCTGATGCGCGAGGCCCCCGACGACCTGCTGAGGATCACCCTGGCCGCGGCACCCGCGGATACACTCCGGACATGAGCATCGATCCGGCTGTGTACGCCCGGTTGCGCGAGATCGCGGATCAGCTGCCGCAGGTGCCGGGAATAGGGAAGGTCGAGATCGCCAACGGCGAGATCGTCTTGATGATGTCGCCGGTGAAACGCCACGAACTGGCAGTGCTCAGAATCGCCCGCCAGCTGGACGCCAACTCCCCGCGACCCATCCCGGCTATCTGGCCCACCCCGGAGCCGATCTGGAGGACGTCGGCCTGGGCCGGCTGCGCTGCCCCGACCTGATGGTCTTCCCGGAGGAGACGCTGGAGGGGGAGCAGCCCGCCGTCCTCCCCCCCGAGGTCCTCCTGGTGGTCGAGATCGTCTCGAAGTCCAACCCCGAGAACGACTACGAGGCCAAGGTCCGCGACTACGCGGCCATGGGCATCCCGCTGCACTTGCTGGTCGACCCCCGCAAGGGCACCGGGATCGTCCACGACGAACCCGGCTACGCCGCGCGGAGGCCGTTCGCGTTCGGTGACACCGTCACGGTCGGACCGTGGCGGATCGACACCTCGGGGCTGCTGACGTACGCCTGACGGGCAGGCGGGCGCCGGCAGCCCCGGGGCGGTGGTCAGGCGATCCGGTCGAGGACGATCGGGTTCGCGGTGAAGGCGGTGCCCTCGGGAGCGACGGTGATGCCGCCGGCCAGCGCCTCGATCGCGTAGTCGTAGCGCTCGGGGGTGTCGGTGTGCAGGGTCAGCAGCGGCTGGCCCGCGACGACCTTGTCGCCCGGCTTGGCGTGCATCTCGACGCCGGCGCCGGCCTGCACCGGGTCCTCCTTGCGGGCGCGGCCGGCGCCCAGCCGCCAGGCGCAGACACCGACGGCGTAGGCGTCGAGCCCGGTGAGCACGCCGGAGGCCGGGGCGGCGATGACGTGCTGCTCGCGGGCGACCGGCAGCGGCGCGTCCACGTCGCCGCCCTGGGCGGCGATCATGCGGCGCCAGTGGTCCATCGCGGAGCCGTCGCGCAGCGCGTCGGCCGGGTCCTTGCCGTGCACACCGGCCGCGTCGAGCATCTCGCGGGCCAGCGCCAGGGTGAGCTCGACGACGTCGGCCGGGCCGCCGCCGGCGAGCACCTCGACCGACTCGCGGACCTCCAGCGCGTTGCCGGCGGTGAGGCCGAGCGGGGTGGACATGTCGGTGAGCAGCGCGACGGTGTTGACGCCGGCCGCCTTGCCGAGGCCGACCATGGTGCGGGCGAGCTCCTGGGCGTCGCCGAGGTTCTTCATGAAGGCGCCGGAGCCGACCTTCACGTCGAGGACGAGCGCGCCGGTGCCCTCGGCGATCTTCTTGGACATGATCGAGGAGGCGATCAGCGGGATCGCCTCGACGGTGCCGGTGACGTCGCGCAGCGCGTACAGCTTCTTGTCGGCGGGGGCCAGGCCGTCGCCGGCGGCACAGATGACCGCGCCGGTGTCGCGCAGGGTCTGCATCATCTCGTCGTTGGTGAGCAGCGCCCGCCAGCCGGGGATGGACTCCAGCTTGTCGAGGGTGCCGCCGGTGTGGCCGAGGCCGCGGCCGGAGAGCTGCGGGACGGCGGCGCCGCAGGCGGCGACCAGCGGGGCCAGCGGCAGGGTGATCTTGTCGCCGACGCCGCCGGTGGAGTGCTTGTCGGAGGTGGGCACACCGAGCGCGGAGAAGTCCATCCGGACGCCCGAGCGGATCATCGCGTCGGTCCAGCGGCTGATCTCGCGCAGGTTCATGCCGTTCAGCAGGATCGCCATAGCGAGGGCGGACATCTGCTCGTCGGCGACCTCGCCGCGGGTGTAGGCGTCGATCACCCAGTCGATCTGGCTGTCGGTCAGCTCTCCGCGGTCACGCTTGGTCCTGATGACGGAGGGGGCGTCCATGGGTTCTCCCAGAGGTGCTCGGTGCAGGTACTCGGTGCTTCGGGTGCGGGAATGCGTAGAGTGCCGCGGAGGGGCCCGGCCAGGGCCTCCCCGCGACACTCTACGCGCGTAACAACGACAGCTGCTAGAGCCGCTCCGGCCCGAACGCGTCGGGCAGGACCTCGTCCATGGTCTTCACCCCGGACGGCAGGTCCACCAGCAGCTCCGGTCCGCCGTGCTCGTACAGCAGCTGGCGGCAGCGGCCGCACGGCATCAGCAGGGTGCCGCCGCCGTCCACGCAGGTGAAGGCGGTCAGCCGGCCGCCGCCACTGGCGTGCAGCGCGGAGACCAGCCCGCACTCGGCACACAGGCCGAGCCCGTACGAGGCGTTCTCCACGTTGCAGCCGGTGACGATCCGGCCGTCCTCGACCAGCGCCGCGGCGCCGACCGGGAACTTGCTGTACGGCGCGTACGCGTGGGTCATGGCCTCGCGGGCAGCTGCCCGCAGGACCTCCCAGTCGGGTGCCGGAGCCATCGTCACTTGCCCTGGCCCTTGCGGTAGATCTGGCCGTCGGCCTTCGGCGGCCGCAGGCGCTGCGACGCCAGCGAGAGCACGACGAGCGTGATCACGTACGGCGTGGCGACGATCAGCGGGCGCTCCACCGAGTCGGTGGTGGCGTACCAGAGGCCGAGCGCGCCGCCGACCACCAGGCTGATCACCGCGGTGGTGTACTTGCGGCGGTAGCCGTGCCACATGGCCAGCAGGCCCATGATCAGGGCGACGGTGAGCAGCAGGACGTGGACCGAGTCGGCGTCGCGCAGCTGGAGGCTGTCGGTGAAGCCGAACAGGCCCGAGCCGATCGCGAGGCCGCCCGGCATCCAGTTGCCGAAGATCATCGCGGCGAGGCCGATGAAGCCTCGGCCCTGCGTCTGACCGTCCTTGTAGAAGTGCGCCGCGACCAGCGAGAGGTACGCGCCGGCGAGGCCGGCGAAGGCACCCGAGGCGATGACCGCGATGTACTTGTACTTGTAGACGTTGACGCCCAGCGACTCGGCGGCGGTCGGGTTCTCGCCGCAGGAGCGCAGCCGCAGGCCGAACACCGTGCGCCAGAGCAGGAAGTAGCTGGCCACGATCAGCACCGCGGCGATCACGATGACGACCGACAGGTTGGTCACCAGGCCGCCGATCAGACCGGCCACGTCGGAGACCAGGAACCAGTGGTGCTTCTCGATGCTCGACAGCCAGGGCGACAGGCCGGGAACGGTGATCAGCGGCAGCGAGTCCGCCGGCGGGGACTGGTTGGCGCCCGCGCCGTCGGCAACGTAGTCCTTGTAGTAGATCCGGTTGACGTACGCGCAGATGCCGGGGATCAGCAGGTTGATGCCGACGCCGGAGACGATGTGGTCGACGCCGAAGGTCACGGTCACCAGGGCGTGCAGCAGGCCGCCGAGGGCGCCGCCGATCATGCCGGCGACCAGGCCGAACCAGGGGCTGACCAGGAAGCCGCCCCAGGCTCCGCAGAACGTGCCGGCGACCATCATGCCCTCGAGGCCGATGTTGACCACGCCGGAGCGCTCGGCCCACAGACCGCCGAGGCCGGCCATCGCGATCGGCACGGCGGAGCCGAGCGCCGCGGCGACCTGGCCGGACGAGGTGAGGCCGTGGTTGCCGGTCACCGCGCCGACGGCGGAGAACAGCACCAGGGCGAGGGCGATCAGCAGCAGCACGACGGGTACCGAGACCCGTCCCTTCTTCGCCGGCGCGGCCGGCGTCTTCGGCTTCGCATTGACAGCGGTGCTCACGCCGAGACCTCCTTCTTGGCGGCCGCGGCGGCCTGGGCGGCGAGCTCGGCGCCGACCTTCTGCTGCTGGCGCTTGAGGCCGTAGCGGCGCACCAGCTCGTAGGCGACGACGACGCAGATGACGATGGTGCCCTGCATGACCTGGACGATCTCCTGCGGGAAGTCCCCCTGCAGCGGCAGCTGGGTCCCGGCGACGTCCAGGAAGGCGAACAGCAGGGCGGAGAACGCGATGCCGATCGGCGAGTTCCGACCGAGCAGGGCGACCGAGATGCCGATGAAACCGAGGCCGGGCTGGATGTTCTGGCCGAAGTAGTACGAGCTCTGGGTGAGCTCGGGCAGGCCGATCAGACCGGCGATGGCGCCGGAGACCACCATGCTGGTGATCACCATCTTGCGGACGTTCACGCCGGACGCGGTGGCGGCGGTCTCCGAGCGGCCGGTGGCCCGCAGGTCGAAGCCGAACCGGGTGCGGGTCAGGGTGAACTGGAACAGCACACCGACCAGGACGGCGATGAAGATGAAGCCCCAGAGGGTGCCGCCGGCCGTCTCGATCGAGAAGAAGTGGCTGGACTCCGAGATCGGGTTGGTCTGGATGCTGTTGCTGGTGGCGCTCTTCTCCGGGGCGAAGCGGCCGGGGACGAGCAGCAGGCCGACCACCGCGGTGGCGATGGCGTTCAGCATGATGGTCGAGATGACCTCGCTGACGCCGCGGTAGACCTTCAGCAGGCCGGCGATGGACGCCCACAGGCCGCCGACCAGCATCGCGGTGACCAGCAGCAGCGGGATCTGCAGCACCGCCGGCAGGTCGACCTGGCTGCCGACGAACGCGGCGAACAGCACGCCGAGCTTGTACTGGCCGTCGACGCCGATGTTGAACAGGTTCATCCGGAAGCCGAACGCGGCGGCCGCGGCGGCCAGGTAGTACACCGTGGCGCGGTTCAGCGTCAGCACCTGGCCGTCGGAGGCGGTGCCGTACCGGATCATCACGTCGAACGCGTCGAACGGGTTCTTGCCGGAGACCGCCAGCAGCACGGAGCAGATCGCCACCGAGAGCAGGACGGCCAGCACCGGGGCGGCCAGGGCGAGCAGGATCTTCTCGCCGTCGAACCGCGAGGCGAACGAGCGCTTGGCGGGGTTGGGACTGGTCATGGATTACTCCCCCGCCTGCGTGTCGTCGCCGCCGGACTCGGCGGACTCCGGGGACTCGGCGGTGTCGGCGGTGTCGGCGGTGTCGGCGGACCCGGTGGTCCCGTCGGTGGTGCCGGCGGCCTCGGCAGCGGCCTCCTCGGCCTCGGTGCCCTCCGCGGCAACGGCCCGCTCCTCGGCGACGGCCTCGGGCGCGGACTCGATGTGGCCGGCCGCGGCACCGGTCATCGCGGTGCCGAGGTCCTCGGCGGTGACGGTGGCCGGGTCGGCGTCGGCGACCAGGCGGCCGCGGTAGATGACCCGGATGGCGTCGGACAGGCCGATCAGCTCGTCCAGGTCGGCGGAGATCAGCAGGACGGCCAGGCCCTCGCGCTGCGCGGAGCGGATCTGCTCCCAGATCTGCGCCTGGGCGCCGACGTCCACACCGCGGGTCGGGTGCGCCGCGATCAGCAGCTTGGGGTTGTGGCTCATCTCGCGGCCGATGATCAGCTTCTGCTGGTTGCCGCCGGAGAGCGAGGCCGCGGTGACCTCGATGCCGGGGGTGCGGACGTCGTACTCCTCGACGATCCGCTGGGTGTCCTTGCGGGCGCCGGCCGGGTCGAGCAGGAAGCCCTTGGAGTTCGGCGTCTCGCTGACGTGGCCGAGGATCCGGTTCTCCCAGAGCGGGGCCTCCAGCAGCAGGCCGTGCCGGTGCCGGTCCTCGGGGATGTAGCCGATGCCGGCCTCGCGGCGGGCCCGGGTCAGCCGGTCGGTGATGTCCGTGCCGTCCAGGGTCACCGTGCCGGCGTCCAGCGGGATCATGCCCATGATGGCCTCGACCAGTTCGGCCTGGCCGTTGCCCTCGACGCCGGCGATGCCGAGGATCTCGCCCTTGCGGATGCGCAGCGAGATGTCGTCGAGGACGACGCGCTCGATGCCCTCGGCGTCGGGCTTGGCGATCCGCAGGCCGTCGGCGCGCAGCATCTCCGTCTCGGTGACGGTGGAGGCGCGGCTCTCCGGGGAGGGCAGTTCGGCGCCGACCATCATCTCGGCGAGCTGCCGGGCGGTGACGGTCTTCGGGTCGGCGTCGCCGACCGTGGTGCCGCGGCGGATGACGCTGATCGCGTCGGCGACGGCGAGCACCTCGTGCAGCTTGTGCGAGATGAAGATGACGGTGACGCCCTCGGCCTTGAGCTCCCGCAGGTTCTCGAAGAGGGCGTCCACCTCCTGGGGCACCAGCACGGCGGTGGGCTCGTCCAGGATGAGGATCGTGGCGCCGCGGTAGAGCACCTTGAGGATCTCGACGCGCTGGCGGTCGGCGACGCCGAGGTCCTCGACGAGGACGTCCGGCCGCACGCCGAGGCCGTACTGGTCGGAGAGCTCCTTGATCTTCGCCTTGGCCTTGGCGCCGATGCCGTGGATCTTCTCGCCGCCGAGGACGACGTTCTCCCAGACGGTGAGGTTGTCGGCCAGCATGAAGTGCTGGTGCACCATGCCGATGCCGCGCTCGATGGCGTCGCCCGGGGTGTGGAACACGACCTGCTCGCCGTTGATGGCGATGGTGCCCTCGTCGGGCTTCTGCATGCCGTAGAGGATCTTCATCAGGGTGGACTTGCCGGCGCCGTTCTCGCCCATGAGGGCGTGCACGGTGCCGCGTCGCACGGTGATGTCGATGTCGTGGTTGGCCACCACGCCGGGGAAGCGCTTGGTGATGCCGCGCAGTTCGACGGCCGGTGTCGCCGTCCCCGCGCTGGGGGTGCCGCCCGTGTGGGGGGCGGGATCGGAACCGGTGATGGCGATCTCCTGTGGTCGTCGTGCGCGCCGTTGCGCCGGAGTGCCGGGATCGGGCTCGGTGCCGCGATCCTGAGGGAGGAACAGGAGGGGCCCGGCGGGCGCGTCGTTACGCGCC
>NZ_JBHWBW010000205.1:7334-12730 GCF_042735675.1 Kitasatospora sp. NPDC059571 | reverse complement strand
CGCTCAACGCCTTCGAGATCGCCTTCGACGGCCGACTCTCCATCGGCCGCCGCTAACTCAACCCACCCGAGTTACACCGTTCAATGGACAGACCCGCAACCCGCGGTCCCTCGCGCAGGCTCGCGCAACCGAGGGGCGAGCCGGTGCGCAAGCGCAGAGTAGAGCCCGGCGGCGGAGCGGTGCGCGGGTGCGCATGCGCAAACCGCTGCCTTGCGCATGCGCAAGTCGTCGGCGATGTCCGTGCGCATACGCACGGCGATGGCAGTGGAGCGAGGCCCTGCGCAAGCCGCCGGGCCGGTTGCGCATGCGCACGCGGGCCTTGATGCGACCGGAACCGATAGCTGGCCAATGGATCGACGGCCCTGTGTAGGTGGTGACTTGGGTTGGAGGTGGTAGTTGGCCAGTCTCGGCAGCGATTGTTGGCCTCTCTGCGCCGGGTGCCGGACGGTACCGGATCGACGACGGCTGCACCGAAACCCGGTTGACGTGGAGTGAAGGATGGAAAGTGTGATTTCCCAACAACAAGCGGTCGAGCTGGTCGAGTCCTATCTTGAGCGGGAGCGGCCGACCTGGACCTGGGCGAGGCTGATCCCGAAGCTGGCCGTCTACGCCGTGGAAGAGCGGGCGGTCGGATGGCTCGCCTACTGGACCTCGGCGGAGGGCGCCCGCAACCCGGCTCTGCGTGGGAACCTCCTCGGCGGCCCCCTCCTGGTCGACCGGGAGGATGGGAGCATCCACTTCGTTCCCGGTAGCCGCTTGACCGATGACTGGGAGGAGGACTACCTGTGGCAGGTCAAGGGCATCAGGCCGCCAGACCCTCTTGCCGCGAGCGTCCGCCACCTCGCGGACTCCGTCGGGATCGCTGCCGCCATGCAGCACCTGCGCAAGCAGGCCACGCGGATGAGCCTGAAGGAGGCCAAGGCCTACGTGACGAGTGTCAGGGACGGGAGTGAACCGCCCGAGGAGCTGGCCAGCCTCACCCGCAAGCCCAATCCGGACCTGGGTCCGATCGAGACGTTGGCCAGCCCGGTCCGATAGCAGTCCGGCTGCACGCCGGGTTCCGCCGGGTGGGGAAGCCTTGGTCGGGGCTCTGCTTCAAATGGGGCTGTGCCCAACTGGCACTGCCGGTGGTCAGCTATTGCTTCCGGTCACACTTGATCGCTGACCTTTGACAACGAACCTGGACCGCTTGCCATCGAAGGTGGACCGAACGGAGTTCGTGCCAGCGAAGATGGACCGCTGCAGGTTCGCTACTTCCTCTGCCGTAGCCCCCTGAGCGCAGGAACCCTCGCTGGGCCGCCAAGGCGCGAGTCCCCCCATGCGCACAGGACCGGTCCTGGAGGAGAACCACACTGACCTCCGCACGGCCTCAGCGGCCCCTCGGGCGACGCCGGGTCAGTCCTCATCCATCAGGTCGCCGAGGTCGAGGCCGCCCAGGGTCAGGCGTTCCACCACTCATCGGTCCCGCAGCCGACCTCAAAGTGCCACCAGCTATCCTCTTGTCCTTGACTCAGCAGTGCCTTGATCCCGGCGAAGTCCGCGTCGGCCGGGTCGTTGAAGGCCACCATGGGGAAATCGGTGCTCATGACCTCACCCCCAAGGTTGAAGACAGCCAGGCGTTGGTGCACTGCTTGAGGACTACGGCCTAGCGGGGACGGGAACGGTGTTGTGGTCTGCTTTCGGGGGTGAATTCCGCCGGTAATTCCGTTGGTCGTTTTGGTGGATTGATTTCAGGCCGACGCCCCAAGCGGGCCGACCCGACCCCCAACCCCACCTGCCACCACACACAGTCACCAAACCAGCCAGCCGACACCACCTGCCAGACGCCCTCGACAGGCCCAACCAAAGGTCCAGACAACCCGGCCTCCAGGGCCATTCCACGCCCACCACAACCAACAGGTCACACCCGGCGGCCCCTCGCCGGGTGGAGCTTTGCGTGCAGCACGCGGTCCTCCCACCACGGATCGTCCGGAGTGGAGACCCGCGCGGCCACCAGCTCGCGCTTGGTCGGGACCGGCAGCATCAGCGGGCCCAAGTCCTTTGCAGCGCGGGCCTGTACACACTCGGGGCACGCCAGCCGGTCCGGGCCAGCCTTCTCGGTCAGCTCCAGCTCCGAGCCCTCCTTCCCCCCCGATCGAGCCCCGACACGTCCAACACGGGCGCAGCGCGGCATTCGCCTCCCGGGCGGCCTCCAACTGTTCCTCGGCCTCCCGTTCCAGGCGCTCGGCGTGTTCCTGGTGGCAGGGCCAGCAGCGGCCACCCGGGCGGCGGGTCCACTCGACCTGTCCCTGGCGGCCGTACTCCCAGGTGGTCTCCTCCTCGGGAACGTCGTCGCAGTCGATGCAGACCAGGGAGTCCATCAGCTCCTGGTGGGCCTTGTGCTCCTCGTCCTCGCGGGCGGCCTGGCGCAGGTCATAGGCGGCCCGGCTGTTCGGGTTCTCCAACGCCTCGATGAGGGAGTGCCGGCCCGAGCGGCCGAAGCGCCACCAGACGGGCCCGAGCGGCCCGTGCTCGGCCAGCAGCTCCAGGATGGTCGCGACGATGGGCACGGCGGCGTCGTACTCGCGCCACCCATCGTCGTTGTAGTCGCGAACCTCTCTGCACCACCGGCCGCGCCAGCAGTCGGCGGACAGGTCCGCGACGGCCTGCTGCCGGTTGGCCAGCGCGAGAGGTCCGGCGTCGGTGACGACCAGGGCGACCGGCGGGTACCCGGGCCGGGTGTGGTCGGGCCAGGTGCGGCGCCACCAGTGCACCGTGCGGTCGGCCGGCTCCTGGTTGGCGAGGGCCGGGTCGTTGTCGCGGACCTTGGTGCGGAACAGCTCGCGGCAGCGGGGGAACTTCGCGGCGACGTCGGCCGGGGCCATGGTGGAGCGGTCGACCTCGACCATGAGGACCGGCACCCCGATCTCCGGGGCCTGCCACACGCCGTCCGGGCGCACCTTGCGCTTGCCGCCGGGCAGCAGGAACTCGGTCTCGGTCGACCAGGACCGCACCGTGCCGACCCCGCCCGCGGCCCCAGGCGCGCGGCCGCCCAGGACGAACGCGGCGATCGTCTCGTTGACCGCCATCGCGTGCTGGGCGCCGGAGCGGCCGGCGCCCCGGGCGGTGCCGCCCATCTCCGATGTGCCGGTCCCGGGTGTTGCCGTCCGAGGCGACCAGGCCGTGCAGCGCGAGATCGCCGAGCGGCTGCCGGATCGCCTTGTTCGACGCCGCCCCGGGGCACAGCAGGCGCTGGAGTTGGTCGGCGGTGGCGACCTTGAGGACGCCGAGCGCGCCGAGGACGTCGGCCCGCAGCGCGGTGGTCGAGCCGTTCGGGTTCGCAGACCCGCGCCGGTACGCGGTCCGTCCCGGCCGGGACGGCTCGGCCGGTTCGACGGCGTCGGCCTGGCCGTCGTTGTCGGGCTGGTCGTCGTTGTCGTCGGGCTGGGCAAGGCTCTGACGGGTGCTCACGGACGTCTCCCGGTGGTCGTGGTCGGCTGCTGCCTCTGAGGGATATCCGGCGCTCCCGACAGCCGCTAAGCCCGTTCTCGGCCCGCGCGCCGCGCCCTCTCCCACCACCCCGGTCCGGCACCCCGCCGCCGCTCCCCGACTAGCGAGCGGCCGGCACCAGCCGGACGCGAGAAAAGGAAAAGCCCACCGCAGGTGCAACAACCACGGGAGCGCGGCGAGGACTGCGGCCCGCTCGACCTCCTACCCGCCCCGGAGCTGCCAGTCGAGGGCGGCAGTGTGTACCAGCCCGCCGCCGAGCTCGCGTACACCGCCGGCACCGGCGACGAGCGGCACCGGCTGCGGGCGTTCGTCGAACGGCACCCGCCCCGGTGTCGGTGCGGAGGAGACCGCGGCGCAGCTGGCGGCCTGCGCCGCCCTGTGGGAGCAGACGGGCGAGGGTGGCCGGGGCCGGGCGTGGGAGCGGCGCTGGCGGGCGTTCCCGCGGCTGCTGGTGGTCCCGGTCGGCACGGCGGCCGCCGGGGTACGCGGCGCGGTGACGGGCCTACGCCTCGCCACCGAGGAAAACCCGACTGCCGCCGAGCTGCTCACCACCGTCCCGGCCGGCGCCGCCCAGATCGAGGACCTCGTCCAGCGCGGCCCGTCCGCCCCCATCTGGCACCCACTCAGCGGCAGCGGCAGCGGCGGACGGCCGTACGGGTGGACCGAGCTATGGAGGACTTCGGCGTTATCGCAGGGTTGAACACATCGTTCCGCGCAGCACAGAACAATCGCGGCCGACGGCAACCCGGCAGGTGGACTACTCGAAGCAGAGCCCCCGCCGGGTGTCCGCCCCCGCCTCCCCGACCAGGTCAGCCCGGCCGGGAGGGATGGACTGCCCGGTGACACCCGGCACGGTGCCGCTGCCAAGCCAGCGGCACCGTCAGCGGATCAGACCTTCAGGGCCCAGGCGTCGAGGAAGTTTGGCCACGCCACCGCCCCCGCCCGGGCGGTCCGGGGGAAAGCCTGTACGAGTTCCGGGTCGAGCCTTCTGAGAGGATGACGCCATGGCCGGCACCCCGATGGCCGACCTCTGGCCGACCCTGCCCGGCGCCGACACCCGCCCCGAGGCGGCTACGGGCTGCTCCAGGCGGCCGTCGAGTCGTTCGCGGAGCGCGGCTTCCACGCCACCACCACCCGAGACATCGCCACCGCCGCCGGGATGAGCCCGGCCGCGCTGTACATCCACTACCAGTCGAAGGCCGCGCTGCTGGCCGAGATCAGCCAGGCCGGGCACGCCGCCACGCTGACCCTGGTCCGGCAGGCGGTGGCCGGCGAGGGCGGCCCGGCGGAGCGGATGCGGCGGCTGGGTCGAGCATTTCACCGCCTGACACGCCCGGGCCCGGACGGTCGGCCGCGTGGTCAACTACGAGCTGCACGCGCTGCCCGAGGACGCCTACGCGGTGGTCGCGGCACTGCGGCTGGACATCGAGCGCGAGGTCAGCGCGCTGATCGAGGCGGGCGCGGTGGCCGGCGACTTTCAGGTCTCGGAGGTGCGGACGGCGGCCCGCGCGGTCACCTCGCTGGGCATCGACGTTTCCCGCTGGTACACCGACCGCTCGACCGAGACGCCGGAGGAACTCGGCCGCCGCTACGGCGAGTTGGTGCTGCGGATGCTCGGCGCCCGGGTCTGAGGCGAAAGCGGGCCGCGCGGTCCCTTGACCTGCTCACTGGGGGCGAGCAGACTCGTATACGAAGTACGTGTGCCTCGTAGGCGTACAGCGCAGGGACCGGCACACAGGGTGGCACCGCGAGGCGCCCCTCCCTGACGCACTCCCACCGCAGCCCCGACGCTGCGGATCGAAGCAGATCACCTCCCGCGGCGACCACGCCCCCGACCGGCGGCGCCGACGGGAGCAACCCCCGACCCGGGCCGGCCCGGCCGGGTTGTGCCGCCGCCACGCCGCGGC
>NZ_JBHWBW010000205.1:0-7324 GCF_042735675.1 Kitasatospora sp. NPDC059571 | reverse complement strand
CCCTCGGGGCCCAGCGAGCGGGCCCCCCCCCCCCCGGCCCCGGCCGCGCCTGTTTGTCCCCCCGCCACCCCCGGGCGGCACGGGAATCGGCGTGCGCCGCGCCCTGGCGCGGCCCGGGCGGTTGGAGAAGGGGAGGTGTAGAAATGCCCTTCCGGCAATCGAATCCGGTCCGGCCCCGCTTCTGGGTGGAGACGGCCCTCGGCGGGCTCTCCGGACTGCTGTTCCTGCTCACCCTGGTATGGCCGCAGTGGATCGAGACGCTCTTCGGCGTCGACCCGGACGCCGGTAGCGGCGCGGCGGAGTGGCTCGTGGTCGCGCTGGCGGCCGCCGTCACCGCCACCTGCCTGCTCGGCGCGCGGATCGAGTGGCGCCGGCGCACCCTTCCTCGGCCCGTGCCGCGCGGTGACGGGAGAGGAGGATCGTCATGACGGACACGACACCCGCCAACCACGAGGAACTCACCGAACTCGTCCGACGGGCCCCGCTGAGTTTCACGGGCACCGTCACCCGGATCGGCGACACCTCGCTCGGGGCCGTTCCGGTCGAGGCCCGCAACGAACTGACGGCCGTGGTCCGGGTGGAGGAGGTGCTGCACGCGCCCGAGGCCTTCCGGCAACTCGCAGGCAGCGAGGTCACCGTCCAACTGGCGGCCGAAGCAGGCCCGATGGAGGTCGGTGACGCAGCCGCGTTCTTCACCCGTGGCATGGTCTACGGCGAGGGCCTGGGCGTCTCCGAGGTGGCCCGGCTGCCCGTCGGAGCCGTCCTGGGTCGCATCTCGATGGCGGCGGCCTCCGCCGACGAGCTGCCGTTCTCGGCCGTGCAGCGCACCATCCGCAACGAGGACATCGCCGCGCACGCGGCCGAGGCGGACGCCGTGGTGGTCGGCGCGGTGTCCGGACTGGAGGACCTCGAGCTGACCGACTTCTCCGAGCACGCCCCGCGCTGGTGGCGCGCCACCGTCAACGTGTCGATCGTCGAGCGCGGAGCCGTCGAGCCCGGACCCGCCACGTTCCTCTACCCGAGCAGCACGGACATCCGCTGGCGCCAGGTGCCCAACCCGAACGCCGGGCAGGAGGCCCTGTGGCTCCTCCACTCGACGGAGGGCAGCAACCTGGCCGAGTACGCGCCGTTCCGCCTGCTCCATCACGATGACGTCCAGCCGGTGCAGAAGCTCGCCGTGCTGCCGGGTACGGAGGTGAGCTGACATGCCCATCAAGGTCGTCAACATCATTCCCAAGGCGCTGAGCGGCGACCGCGGCCTGGACAGCGAGCCCAGCCTCGCGGTCAACCCGGAGAACCCGAAGGAGATGGTCGCGAGCGCCTTCACCCCCGACCCGATGGGCGGCCCGTTCGCCCCGATCTTCGTCTCCACCGACGGCGGGGACACCTGGGTGCTGAACAGTGTCGTCCCCGGAAACGGGGGCCGCGGGACCGGGGACATCAGCGTCGGCTTCGGCGGACAGGGCGGCCGGCTCTACACCGGCATCCTGAACGGTGAGACCAGTGACCTGCAGATCCTGCGGATGCCGGACGTCACCGTCCCCGATCCGATGGACGAGATCGTCGACCGGAGCGACGAGGACCAGCCCTGGGTCGTCGCCACCACTGTCGCCGCGAACGGCGTCAGCAGCGACCGGGTGTACGTCGGCAACAACGACTCCTCCGAGGAGCCCCGGCCCGCCACCGTGGACGTGGCGAGTGACGGCCGTACGGCTGCCGGTCAGGCCGGCTTCGAGACCGTCCGGCTCGACCGGCGCGGGGACACGGTCCACGACGGGCCGCCGATCCGGATAGCCGTCCACCCCGACGGGTCGGTCTACACCGCGTACCAGCGCTGGACCGAGTTCAGCGCGACGCGCATCGTCACCTTCGACGTCGTGGTGACCCGCGACGACAAGGGCGGGATCGGGCCGAACCCCTTCGAGGACCTGCTGGACCCGGACGACAGCGAGGTCGGCCTGCGCGTGGTGACCGGCCGGAAGGTGCGGTTCAACGTGCAGGTGCCGTCGCTGGGCCAGGAACGCACCGGCGCGGACCTGGCGATCGCGGTGGACCAGACGGACTCCAACAGCGTCTGGATCGCCTGGTGCGACAACCAGGGCGGCGCCGCCCCCACCGATTACGTGCTGCACATCCGGCACTCGGCGGACCGGGGAGCGACCTGGGCCGTGGCGCACCCGGACATCCGCAACGGCAAGAACCCGGCACTGGCGGTCAACTCCGACGGCCTGGTCGGGCTGCTCTACCAGCAGCTGGAGCACAACCAGTGGTCGACGGTGCTGGAGCTGACCCGCGACCTGTTCCAGACCACGGACAGGCAGGTACTGCACCAGGCTCCGGGCGACGTCCCGCCGGCGGGGTTCAATCTGCCGTTCCTCGGCGACTACCTGCGGATGATCACCGTCGGGAAGGACTTCTACGGGATCTTCTCCGGCAACAACACCCCCGACCTGGCCAACTTCCCGGTCGGCGTGACCTACCAGCGCAACGCCAACTTCACCACCCACCAACTGCTCAGCACGAACAGCATCACCAGGGTGCCGCCGTCCATCGACCCGTTCTTCTTCCACTGGTGGGCCGCTTGAGCGCGTACGAGCGCGCACGAACGCGCACCCCAAAGCGCCCGCCACGAACGATCGTGGCGGGCGCCCTGCCGTCGGGCACTGTGGCTCGGGTGTATGCCTCGGGATGTGTCAGGCGGTGGCCAGGCAGAACTGCACCAGGCCGGCGTCCACATCGAGGATGATCTCCTCCATCTCCGCCCACCGCGGGTGGAACTCGGTGCCCCACTCGACGGTGAAGCCGAACACCTTGCCCTGGTCGGGGTCGGCGAAGTTGCGGGAGTAGACGTAGTCGTCGCTGGTCCCGCTGGTCGGGTACAGGTGGAAGCCGGTGATCGGCTTGTACGCCAGTCCGCGCACGCCGTCGACGCCCTTGCAGAACGCCTCGGCGAGCAGAATCTCGGCGTCCTCGTCCTCCTTGGGGATGTACTCGGCGTACGTGAAGTCGTCGGGCCGGCCGCGCTTGCCGTCGTACTCGGAGTTGCGGAAGTTCATCTCGGGGTTGGTCGACTGGTTCTCGTCGTCACCCCAGTTGTAGAGGATGTCCTGCGCGTAGCTGTGCACGTCGACGAACCACCGGGTCAGCGGGAACTGCTCCAGCAGGTCGAGGACGTTCTGGGTCTCCGGCTCGGAGAACGCGCTCGGGCCGGCGTAGACCTGCGGGTCGCACGGGTTGTTCGACACCCGGGGGTGGGCGCTCGGGTCGAAGGCGGTGACGAAGTCGAAGAGGAAGTCGTAGTTGCGGTTGAGGTCGACGCCGACGCAGTCCGGGTCCGGGTTGCCGCCGGCGTTGGCCGGGTTACGGTTCTTGCGCCACATCGGCCGGACGGTCTGGCTGTAGTGCCGGCCGTCGGGGTTGACCAGCGGGAAGATCACCAGGTCGAGCCGGTGGAGCAGGCCGCTGATCTGGCCGGCGGAGAAGGTGGTGCTCCCGTAGCCGAGGCCGGTGCCGTCGCGCTGGGCTTCCAGCAGGTCGGCGGCGAGGTGGATGAGGATCTCGCAGCTGCCCCACTCACGGGCGTGGACGCCGCCGATCATCATCACGCACGGCTTGGGCGTGTCGGAGGGTTCGCCGACCACCAGCGCGTGGGAGGCGCGGCCCTCGAACGTGGACTGGCGCAGGGTGACGAGCTGGGAGAAGTCGGGGTAGGCGGCGGCCAGGCTGGTCACGGCGGACTCGACCTCGGTGACGTTCAGGTACGGCATGACGGGCCTCCCGGGTCAGCCGGAGATCTTGGCGGCCAGGCCACGCGGGACGGCGTCGGCGGGGGCGAACCGGTCGCCGTCGCCGACCTCGGCCTGGGCGGCGCGCCCGGCCTCACTGGCGTTGCCGGTCCGGGTGACCGTGACGCCCTCGCGTTCGAGGTCCGGGATCCGGTCGGCCGTGGTGTAGACATCGACGCCGATGCGGCCGTCCGCCTCGTGGTGCGGGCGTCCGCCGACGTCGGAGTGGGTCTCGCGCAGCAGGGCGCGCAGGGTCTTCAGGTCGTCCGCGATGACGCGGAGGCGCAGGATGTCGTCGTGGGGTTCTGCGTTCGGAACGGCGGACATGAGGACTTCTTCCGGGCGCCGCCGGAGCGGTTCCGGGCGGCCGGTTCGGCGGCGCCGATCTGGGCGGATATGTCCGACGTGTACCTCGTATCCTCAGGATGCGTCGCCGCCGTAGAACGCGTCAAGGGGAGGCTGCGGAATCCCGTCCAGCAGGCGGTCGAGGCCGCCGAGCATCTCCTCCTCGTCGTCGAAGTCGGCGAAGCGGGGCACCAGGGCGCGCAGCCGCGGGTACTCAGCGGCGGGCAGCCGGTGCAGGCCCAGCCGTAGGACCGGGTCCGGTTCCTCCGGGTTGTCGACCACCTGGCGCTTCTCCACCAGCAGGCAGCCGAGGTTCCAGGCGGCGAAGGCGCGGTAGACGGTCAGGGCGGTCGCGTCGTCGAAGCCGGCCCGTCCGAGCACGGCGAGGATGTGCTCGGCGAGTTCGAGCACCGGCGTCGGCCGCCGCGCCACCGGGACGGTCAGCGGGCGGGTCGCGACCAGCGGCAGGATCTCCGGGTGCGCGTGCGCGACGGCGGCGAACGCCCGGGCGATCCGGCGCAGTTCGAGCCGCCACTCGGGCCGATGCCGCTCGGACCGCTGCTGTTCGGGCTGGAGCCGCTCGGACTGGTGCGGGCCGCTCGCGGCGCTAGTCCGCAGCCGGTCGTTGACCCTCGTGAAGAAGGACTCGGTCAGACCGTCGAGCAGGGCCTCCTTGCCCGGGGTGTAGCGGTACAGCGCCATCGACTCGACGCCCAGCTCGGTGGCCAGCCTGCGCATGGTCAGCGCGCCCAGGCCCTCGCGGTCGACCAGCGCCACGGCGGCGTCGAGCACCAGCGGCCGGCTCAGCCGCCCCCGCTTCTCGGTGCCGTCCCGCTCAACCATGTCCGCACTCCTCCGGGTCGGTGCCAACGTCGTCGGCCGGGCCCGAGCCGGTCGGGCGGGCCGGCGGGGCTCTGCGGCGGATCCCTCCGGATCTCCCGAACTCTCCGGATCCCTCTGCAGCGGATGTCACTCAGCGGATACAGAACCAGGATACAAGGTATAAATCAGGCGTAAACGGATGCTACTGAATCGATCCGTGGTTCCGACGACTTCGCCGGTCAGCCGACCATCAGTCGGACGGCGAGCCCGGCGACCAGGGCGGAGGACCCGAGTGCGGTGAGTAGTCGGCCGCGCGGGCCGAGCAGCGCGCCGCCGGAGGCGAGCAGTAGCTGCCAGCTCGCGGAGGCGGCGAATGCGGCAGCGACGAACACCACCCGGGCCAGGGAGCCAGAGGCCGCCTCGTCGGTGGCTCAGCCGACGATGCGGCGGGAGGCGATGTCGATGACGGTGGCCAGGTAGAGCCAGCCCTCCTCGGTCGGGACGTAGGTGATGTCGCCGCACCAAGCGCGTGTCGAGAGCTGTCGGGTGGGGCCGGAAGTCGCGCAGGACCAGGTCCGGCCGGGCGACGGCGCGGGGGTCGGGGATGGTGGTGCGCTGGCGCCGCGGATCTTCCGGGAGGAGTACGCCCGGTGCGCCACGACTCGGTCGGGCCTGGTGCGAGGCCGTCCGCTCCCGGCCCGCGGGACCCGGATCGCGTCCAGCCCGGCGGGCAGCATGGTGCAGTCGGCGGTGTTGCCGGTGCTCAGCACGATCGACAACGGCAGGCCCCGACCGTCGACCGCCAGGTGGAGCTTCGTAGTCAGCCCGCCCCGGGACCGGCCGAGCGCCTCGCGACGCGCGGTTCGGGTCTACTGGGCCCAGGTTGTCTGCGTCTTGGTGAGGTTCGCTGACAGTTGGTAGGTAGCCAGCCCGATTCCGGGGTCTCGGGCAGCACCCGGGCCTGGTTCCGTGCGCGGAGGTTGCTCGGCCTCGGCGAGGGTCCCCTTCAGCGCCGACTCCAGGTTCGGACGGGGCGGCGGGGGCTCTCATTAGCGTCTGCGACGACACCTCCGGGCCACGGTGACACCATCCCCCTCAGGTCATGCTTTCGACAGGGGGACACAGCCGTGCCGGGCCCGGAGGCCAGCGGTCCTCTTGCAGGACCGCGAAGAACATAACGGGGGGGTCAGCCGCCTTGCTGCTGGAGGATCGAGGAGGCCTCGGCGACGTCCTCGACGACCTGGGAGATGAAGGCGTTGAGGTCGGCCACGGCGAGGTTGTTGACACCGGCGAAGAACGTTCGGAGCTCGCCGGAGGGGGTCACCAGGTAGCCCGCGACGGTCTCCGCGCCCACGGCGGCCCGCCCGTTCAGGAGGTCGGGTCCGACGTCTGTCCCGGTCTTGGCGAAGACCTTGCCGACGCCCCCGCAGCCGGTGCAGAAGCCGTCCAGAGTGCCGTCCTCTCCGAGGACCGGGAGGGTGTCCCGGAATGCCTCGGCGTCCGGGGTGTGCAACCAGTACCGGAGCACCTGGTTGACCGCCACGGGGGTGGCCCGGTCGACCGGGTCGCCGCCGCGGCCGTCCGCGAGCTCCACCTGCTTGGTGTCGACTCCCGCGGCCTCCAGGAACGCCCGGAGCACCGGGAACCCGGCATTGCAGTCGGTGCTGTTCGCGGTCACCGCCATGAGGCAGACGTCGAGGTTGGCGCCGAGGTTGTGGCTGACCTTGAGCACCAGCCGGGCGTACTGGCTGAAGGGCGGCGACACGTAGGAGGCGACGTCGGAGCCGGCCGCATACGCGGCGGGCAGGCCCGCCTCGTCGTTGGCGCCGACCGGGTCGGCAGTCACCGTCACGCCGGCCCGGGCGAGGGCCTCGATCAGGGCCGTCCGCCCGAAGGCGGCCGGGGCCACGACCGGGCTCACCCGCAGCACGGGCGCCGCGTCGGCGGCGATCGTGCCGGACAGCGTGATCCGCGTCCCGTCCTCGGACGCCGTCACCTCGATGTCCGTGGTGCCCCCGGCGGCCACCGTGGTGACCTGCGAGACGACCTCGTAGGGCGCGACCTGGGGGCGCCAGGAGAGTTCGGCCGGGCGGCCCGGAGCGGTCGGCTTGGTGAGCAGGTCGATCAGGTTGTCGTTGATGATCAGCGGGGTGGGGGTGGGATCGAGGGCCGGCGTTTCGAACAGCCGGGTGTCGACCACGACGTCGCCGTCCACCCGGCTGATGCCGGACTGCCGGATCTGCCTTGCGATGTCGTCGATCCCCGCGAGCGGGTCCTCGGGGGTGAGGGTCGCGCCGGGCAGGTCGTTGGCGTACGTGTGGTCGATTGTCGTGTATTCCAGGGTGGCCACGGGGGTGTCCCGACCGCCGAGC
>NZ_JBHWBW010000204.1:0-12792 GCF_042735675.1 Kitasatospora sp. NPDC059571 | reverse complement strand
GGGGGGCCCCCCGGGGCCGCGGCCGCCCCCCCGGCCCCCCCCCCGCCCCCGGCGCCCCGGGCCCGGTGCGGCGCGGCGCCCGCCCCCCGGGCGGCGGGGGCGGGGGCGCCCGGGGCCCCGTCCGGCCCGCTGCTCGGACACCGCCCGTACACCCTGCCGGAGCCCTACCGCCCGGTGCCGGTCACCGCGGCGGACTGGCCGTCGGCACCGGCCCTGCCGGTCGTCGAACCGCTGCGGCCGGCCCCTTCGGGCCTGCCGCCCGCAGCGGCGCCAGCGCCGGCCGCCCCGGACGCCGGCGACCCCCCGCTGCCGCGGCGGGTCCGCCAGGCCAGCCTGGTCGACGAGCTGCGGATCGCGCCGGACGCCCCGCCCGCCGCACCCCGGCCGCCCCGCTGGGACGAGAACCCGCTGTTCCGGCCGGCCCCCCGACGGGCCGGAGCGGCGATCGGTGCCTTCCAGCGGCGCTCCCGGGCCGCCCGGGCCGGCGACCTGCCGGCCGCGCCGCCCGCCGCACCCGCGGACGACACCTGGAACACCCCTCCCATCCCTACGAGAGAAGACCGGTCATGACGCGCACTACCGCCACCCACCAGGACCTCGACTGGCTGCTCGACGGCCTGCTGGACTCGGTGGCCGGGACGAGGAACGCCGTCCTGCTGTCCGACGACGGCCTGGTGGTGAGCCACTCCCGCAGCATCGGCCGCTCCGACGCCGAGCGGCTGGCCGCCATCGCCACCGGCCAGCAGAGCCTCGCCCGCGGGGTCGGCCAGCTGTTCGAGGGCGGGCCCGTCCACCAGGTGATCGTCGAACTCGCCGAGCTCTGGCTGTTCGTCATCTCCGCCGGCCAGGGCACCCACCTGGCGGTCGTCGCCTCCCAGGAGGTCGACGCCGAGGTCATGTCGCTCGCCATGCACAACCTGGTGCAGCAGGTCGGCCAGAAGCTCAGCACGCCCGCCCGCGGCGACTTCGACGCGTTCGCCGCACGGGGCGGGCAGCGCGGGTGAGCCCGGACTGGGAGGAGGAGGACGAGGACGCCGCGGACGGCATGGTCCGCCCGTACACCATCACCCGCGGCCGGACCGCACCCGAACGGGACGACTTCACCCTCATCACCCTGCTGACCACCGTCCAGGACCCCCGGGACGCCTACGGCGCGCCCGTCCGCCCGGGCCGGCTCCAGCCCGAGCACCGGGCCATCCTGGCCCGCTGCCGGCACTCCGCCGCGGTCGCCGAGGTCGCCGCCGACCTCGACCTGCCGGTCTCGGTGACCAAGATCCTGCTGGCCGACCTGGTCTCCCAGGGCCTCCTGCTGGCCCCTGCCCCGCTCTCGGTGGCACCGGGCGCGGGCGGCCCCGACCTGGTGCTGCTGGCCGCCGTTCGTGAGGGACTGAGGAGGCTGTGAACGACATGACCACCATCCAGGCGGCCGCCGCCGTCAAGATTCTGATCGCTGGCGGCTTCGGGGTGGGCAAGACCACCCTGGTCGGCTCGGTCAGCGAGGTCGCCCCGCTGCGCACCGAGGAGTACCTCACCACCGCCAGCGTCGGGGTGGACGACCTTGCCGGGGTGGACCAGAAGGACACCACCACCGTCGCCCTGGACTTCGGCCGGATCACGGTCAGCCCGGAGCTGGTGGTCTACCTCTTCGGCACCCCCGGCCAGGAGCGCTTCTGGTTCATGTGGAACGACCTGGTCAACGGCGCCCTCGGCGGTGTCGTGATCGCCGACACCCGCCGGCTGGAGACCAGCTTCGCCTCCATCGACTTCTTCGAGAGCCGGAACATCCCCTTCGTGGTGGCGATCAACTGCTTCCACGGCGTCAACAGCCGTTCCGCCGAGGAGATCCGCGCCGCCCTGGACCTCGACCCGCACGTCCCGATGCTGGTCGGCGACGTCCGGGAGCGGTCCTTCGGCCGGGACGTGCTGCTCGCCCTGGTCGACCACCTGATGGCCCTCCCGGCCGCCCGCTGAACCAGGCCCGTACCGTCCCCCGCCCCCCGCGGCCCGCCGCCCCCCGCCCGGCCGATCCCCGAATCCCGGAGAGCCCGACATGGCAACACCCCTGCGCGTCCTCGTCCACGGCGGCGGCATCGGCGGCCTGACCCTCGCCACCGCCCTCGCCCGCCGCGGCCACACGGTGGAGGTCGCCGAGCTGCGCGAGCGCCTCGACGCCCTCGGCGTCGGCATCATCCAGCCGTCCAACGCCCTGCACGTGATGCGCGAGATCGGCGTCCTGGACGAGTGCCTCGCCGCCGGCTTCGAGTGGGAGGTGCTCACCATCTGCGACCCGGCGGGCGCCACCCTGGCGAAGATCCCGCAGCCGCGCATGGACGGCGCACCCGCCAACAACGGCATCCCGCGCCCGGCGCTGGCCGAGGTGCTGGGCCGTGCCGCCGCCGCGGCCGGCGCCGTGATCCGCTTCGGCACCACCGTCACCGACCTGGCGGACGACGGCGACGGCGTCGACGTCACCCTCTCCGACGGCTCGACCGGCCGCTGGGACCTGGTGGTCGGCTTCGACGGCATCGGCTCCCCGCTGCGCACCCGGCTGTACGGCGACCGCTACCGCCCCGAGTACACCGGCTTCGCCAACTGGCGGGTCACCGTGCCCCGGCAGGACGGCGTGCAGGGCGTGGTGATGAGCGCCGGCAACCAGGCCGCCAAGGCGCTGCTCACCCCGATCACCGGCGAACTGATGTACCTGGGGACGGTGTTCGCCGAGGCGGAGGACTTCCGTCCGGACCCGGAGCGGGCGCACGAGCAGCTCGCCGAGCGGCTCGCGTCCTTCGCCGGCCCGGTCGCCGAGGCGCTCACCCACGTCACCGACCCGGCCGCGGTGGTCTACTCGCGGATCTCCCAGGTCACCGTCGAGGAGCCGTGGCACGTCGGCCGGGTGGTGCTGGCCGGCGATGCCGCGCACGCCTCCACGCCGCACCTGGCGCAGGGCGCCGCGATGGCGGTCGAGGACGCCCTGGTGCTGGCGCAGTCGCTGGACGGCGCCGCCTCGGTGCCCGCCGCGCTCAAGGCGTGGGAGGAGCGCCGCCGGCCGCGCGCGATGTGGGTGCAGGCGATGTCCCGGGCCGTCCTCAAGCAGGAGACCGGCACGCCGACCACCGCGGAGGAGGACGAGCTGCTGAAGGTCGGCATCCCCGGCGCCGCGCACGTGCTGGTGCGGCCGTACTGATGCCGTACGAAGGCCCCGGGCCGGCCCGTACGCGGGGCGGCCCGGGGCCTTCGCTGGTCAGTGCAGGGTGGGGAACAGGTCGAGGAACGGCTGGGTGGTGACCGAGATGCCCCGGCCGAACGGGTCGTCGAAGTCCCAGATCAGGAACAGCAGGAAGGCGATCAGCGCGCCGAAGGTGCCCACCAGCACGAGTTCGCGGGCCGAGCGCCGGATCTGGAGCGCGAAGACCATGCCGACCGTCACCACCGCGCCCACGATCAGGCCGAACCAGACCACGCCCGGCATGGTCGGGCCGGTGTTCTGCCCGCGGGCCGTCCGGGCCTCGTCGGCGGCCGCGATCCGGTCCATGACCGGCTGGTAGACCTGGGCCTCCAGGTCCGACTGCGGCGCCCGCGAGGCGACGTCCTGCCGCAGCTTGGCCAGCAGTTCGGTGCCGCGCGGCGAGATCTCGTCGTGCGCCTCCATGTACGGCCACTCGGTGTCCACCACGAAGGAGACGTAGGCGTCCACGTCGCCGCGCACCCGCGCCCGGAAGTCCGCCGGGTACACCTCGGCCCGGGCGCTCACCTCGTGCAGGGCCTGCGCCTCGCGGAGCAGGTCGTCCTGCGCGGAGGCGCGCGCCTCCCAGACGCCGGCGATCGCCAGGCCCAGGACGATCGCGTACACCACGCCGATCATCATCGTCATGTACTCAATGACGTCCGGCGTCTCGGACGGGTCGTCGTCCGCGGTGACCCGGCGCTGGCGCAGCACCACCACCGCCACCAGGACCGCGCAGGCGGCCGACATGGCGATCGCCAGGGCGAGCCACTCCGACATGACAACTCCTGTTCACTGCTGGACGGTTCATAACGAGGCGCCGGCCCGGGCGGGTCAGGAGCGACCGCTACGGCCGGACTTTCCGCGGACCTTGAAGGCCGCGGCGGTGAGGACGGCGGGCACGGTGACCAGCATCATCGTGGTCACCGGCGAGGCCGACTTGTGCCGCGCGGGCGGCGGCGCCGGGCGGGCCGGCGGCACCCAGATCCGGTGCGGCGCCGGCTTCGGCGGCGCGGGCGGCACCGGTGCGGGGGCCGGTGGTGCGACCGCGGCCGGGGTGGGTGCCGGGTCCGGCCGGGGCGGGGCCGGCCTCGGTGCGGCGGGCCGCGGGGTGGCGGGCGCGGGCGTCGGGTGCGGCGTCGGCACCGGAGCCGCCGTCGGGGTGGGCGACGGGGTGGGCGTCGGCGTCGGATCGGGGGTCGGCGTCGGGCAGGGCGGCGGCGTGGGACAGGGGTGCGGCGGCCGCGGCGGCCGGCTCGGGTGGGGCGGATGCACGGGGTGGGTCGGGTGCGCCGGGTGGGTCGGGTGCGGCGTGCGGCCGCCGTGGGCCGGCCGGCCGGCGCGGTCCGCGGCGTTGTCGCCGGGCTCCGTCCCTCCGCCCGCGACCTCGGACCACGCGCCCGAGCCGGGCAGTTGCGTCCCGTCGAACCAGACCCCGGTGGAGGTGTCCACCGCGACGTCGACGTGTCCGCCGGAGACCTCGATCGCGATCGACAGGCAGTTCTCGACGTCCAGGCCGGGCCCGTGCGCCGGGGACCGGGCCGGGCCGGCGACGGCCGCGGCCGCCCCGGTCAGCGCCGTGCAGGCCGCGGCGACGCCGAGCACCGCTCCGGCCAGCCGGGTGCGGCGGACGGGCGGCGGGGACGGTCGGGCCATGGTGTGCGTCGTGCCTTTCTGCGCTCCGGAGGGGCCGGACGGGTCGCCGGGCATGGCCGACGACCCGTCAACTTCGGTACCGGCCGGGTGGTTACGGCCGCCACCCGGTCAGCTGCGGCCGTTCGCGATCTCGACGTTCTCCAGCACGCCGACCGCGTCCGGCACCAGGATGGCCGCCGAGTAGTAGGCGGTGACCAGGTACGAGATCAGCGCCTTGTCGTCGATGCCCATGAAGCGGACCGAGAGGCTCGGCTGGTACTCGTCCGGGATGCCGGTCTGGTGCAGGCCGATCACGCCCTGGTTGTCCTCGCCGGTGCGCATGACCAGGATCGAGCTGGTGTGCTCCTTGGTGACCGGGATCTTGTTGCACGGCAGGATCGGCACGCCGCGCCAGGCGGGCACCTTCTGGCCCTGCAGGTCGACGTGGTCCGGGTACAGCCCGCGGGCGTTGAACTCCCGGCCGATCGCCGCGATGGTCCGCGGGTGGGCCAGGAAGTAGTCCGAGTCGCGGCGGCGGCTCAGCAGCTCGTCGAGGTCGTCCGGGGTGGGCGGGCCGGAGTGGGTCTGGATCCGCTGGTCGAAGTCGGTGTTGTGGAGCAGGCCGAACTCGGGGTTGTTGACCAGCTCGTGCTCCTGGCGCTCGCGCAGCGCCTCGATGGTCAGCCGCAGCTGCTGCTCGATCTGGTTCATCGGCTGGTTGTAGAGGTCGGCGACCCGGGTGTGCACCTTCAGCACGGTCTGCGCGACGCTGAGCTCGTACTCGCGGGGGCGCAGGTCGTTGTCGACGAAGGCGCCGGGCAGCTGGACCTCGCGGTGGTGGCCGGCCGACATGGCGATCTCCGCCTCGCCGCGCTCGTTCTGCCGCTGCTGCGGCAGCGCGCTGAACTCGGCCAGGTGCGCCCGGAGCGCGGGGGAGCCGTCCAACACCGCCTCGAACTCGCGGCGGGAGAGCGAGAGGATGGTGCCGGCGGTGGCCGACTTCGCGGTGTACTCCCAGATCGCGTCGGTGTCCAGCAGGGCGTTCTCGCCGAAGCGGTCGCCGTCGCCGAGGACCTCCACCACCGAGGAGTCGCCGTACCGGCCGGTGCCGATCTGGTTGATCTTGCCGTGCGCGATCAGGTGGATGTGGTCGGACGGGGTGCCCGCCTCGACCAGTACCTCGCCCGGGCCGAAGTCGCGCTGGACGCAGCGGTCGGCCAGCGCGGTCAGCACGTCGACGTCCTCGAAGCCGCGCAGCAGGGCCAGTTCGCCGAGCTCGCGGGGGATCACCCGGATCGCGGAGCCGGTCTTGATGAACTCGATCCGCCCGTCGCCGACGGTGTAGGTGAGCCGGCGGTTCACCCGGTAGGTTCCGCCCGAGGTCTGCACCCACGGCAGGACCCGCAGCAGCCAGCGGGAGGTGATCTCCTGCATCTGCGGGGCGGACTTGGTGGTCGTGGCGAGATTGCGGGCGGCAGCCGTGGCAAGGCTGGACTGCTGCTGCTGCACCTGCGGTGCCTCCGGGCTCGCGTCCACGGACATCGGCAGGGTTCTCCTTCGTCATGGTGACCGCGCCCTCGCCGCACGATGGCGGGGCGTCATGTTCGGTGCTGGGAAGAGAAGATGGCGGTCGATCGGGCCGGACCGCACTGGCATGAACACTAGATCGCCGGGCCTGCGCCAGCCGCCCGGAGCAGCGTCTGCCACCCCATCAGGTGAAAATGACCACCGCGGGGATTGATCGACGATCACCGGCCGCGGACGTGATCGCTCAGGACCGGACAGCTCCGTGCAGCCGGCCGCGTCCCCGGCGCCGGCCTGCTCAGTCCCGCACGTGCGGCCGGTGGCCCCCGCGCAGGGCGATCTCCAGCTCGAAGCGGGCGTCCGGACCGTCCAGCGCGGCGCCGAAGACCTCCTGCACCCGACGCAGCCGCCGACGGGCGGTCTGCGGGTGGATGCCGAGCCGCGCGGCCACCTCCGGCGCGGAGCCCCGGTCGGTCCGCAGCCAGGCGAGCAGGGTGGCCGCGAGCCGCTCGCTCTGCTTGGCGGTGAGCCCGGCCAGCGGTGCCAGCCGCCGTTCGGCGATCAGCCGGACCAGCGGCGGGTCGGCGAGCAGCAGCAGCTCGGGCAGCCGGTCCCGGCAGTCGACCGGCTCCTCGGGCGGTCCGGGCAGCCGGCCGCGGACGAGCCGCGCCCAGCGCAGCGAGTCGGCGGCCTGCTCCGGCGGGACGGCCGGGCCGATCACCGCGCCGCGCCCGTGCAGGGCCTCCGCCACCCGGGCGTCCCGTAGGTACAGCTCCGGCTCCGGGACGAGCAGATGGGGTTCGGCGTGGTCCGGGCCGGCCAGCACCGGGTCGGGCAGCCGGCCGGGCCGGGGGCGGCCGGGTTGCGGCGGGTCCAGGGACACGCAGGCCACGCTCCGCGGCAGGGCCCAGTCCGCGACCGCCGCGGCCTGCCGGAGCTCCTGGGCGGAGGCGCCGGCCAGCAGCAGGCCCAGCAGCTGGTGGCGGGAGCGCCCGAGCGCGCCGGCCCGGTCGGCCCGGGCGTCCGCGTACCCCTGGACGCTGGCCGCCGCGATCTCGTCGATGTGGGCGAAGACCGCCTCGGCCAGGGTGACCAGGGCCTCCGGGCCCAGCCGGCAGCGCCGGGCCACCCGCGCGTAGCGCCGCCAGGCGACCCGGGCGCCGAGCCGGTAGGCGGCCTGGAGGGCGTCGAGGCTCCGCCCCTCGGCCAGTTCGCCGCGGCCCAGGGAGCGGTAGACGCGCAGCCGCTCCGGGCTGGGGTCGGCGACGCCCTCGACCCGGTCCGCGAACTCCGCGAGGGCCGTCTCCACGCCGTGCTGGATTCCGGTGCCGAATGTCCCGGCGAGCGGCCGGGAGAATTCCGGAACGGCGGTCCTGATCTCCCGGATGATCTCCGCAGCGAGGGCCTTCTGCTCGGGTCGGAGTTCTGTGGAGAAATTGCGCGGAAGTGCCGCCCACGGGTCGGCCAATGCATGTCCTCCTCGGAGGCGGCAGGGATGTCGCACCGTGGAGTATGCGGCGATGTTACCGGCCAGTCAATAGGTCTGATGTGCCGTCGGGTCCGCAGCGACGGGTGTGGGGGCGGAAATCGCTTGCTTCCGTGACAGGTTCCGCCGCGGCGCCCGGGAATTGCGGGCACCCTCCGCCGCACTTTCCGCGGCGGCTGTCGTGCGTGTTGACGGTGTTCGGACCCGCTCCTAGCTTCGTGGCCGGTCCGGAAGTCAGGGAATTCCGGCGGACATTGGATGGTGCGGAATATGAGAACGACGAGAGTGCGGGTTGCGGCGGCCGTCGCCGCGGTGGCGGCCGTCCTGCTGGCGACCGGCGGGCCGCCGGCCGCGGCGGCCGATGCGTACCCGGTCGAGTACCACTTCGCCACCGGCTTCCTGAAGGGCTTCGCCGCTCCCGGCACGGCCCCCGCGGGGGCGGACGACTGGTCCTGCCGGCCGGGGGCCGCCCACCCCGATCCGGTGGTGCTGGTGCACGGGACGCTCGAGAACATGAACGACTACTGGGGCGGCGCCGCACCCCTGCTGGCCAACGCCGGGTACTGCGTCTTCGCGTTCAACTACGGCGGATCGTCCGCGACCTCGCCGATCCAGGGGACCGGGGCGGTCGCGGGCTCCGCGGGGCAGCTGGCCGCCTTCGTGGACCGGGTGCGGAGGGCGACCGGCGCCGCCGAGGTCGACCTGGTCAGCCACTCGCAGGGCGGTCTGACGGCGCGCTACTACCTGAAGAACCTCGGCGGCGCCGCCGAGGTCTCCAAGCTGGTCGCCCTCGCACCGCCCAACCACGGCACCACGCTGGACGGCATCACCGAGCTCGGGCGGCAGCTGCACATCCTGAGCCCTGCCGACGACTTCCTGGCCGGCCCCTGCCAGGGCTGCGTCGACCAGGAGGTCGGCTCGCCCTTCCTCGCCGCGCTCAACGCCGGTGGCGAGACCGTCCCCGGGGTGGAGTACACCGTGATCGCCACCCAGGCGGACGAGGTGGTGACCCCGTACAGCAGCGCCTTCCTGCCGGCCGGGCCGCACGTGGTGAACCTCACCGTCCAGGACCAGTGCCCGCTCGACGCCACCGACCACCTGGAGCTCGGCTACGACCCGGTCGCGCTCACCGACGTGCTGAACGCCCTGGACCCGGCGCACCCGCGGTCCGTTCCGTGCCGGATCGTGCTGCCGATCACCGGCCCGGTGCTCTGACCCGGTACGCCGACCCCCGGTGCTCCGGCCCGGGTCCGTCCCGGCGCCGCCCGGGGCGCCCCCCCCGGTCGCGCCGGGCAGCGGGCCCTCCAGCGGCCGCTTCTGACGGTACGTCCGTTCGGGCGATCGGAACCCCGGGGCACCGCAGGCACGTTCACACGGACGGGCGCCGCCGGTTACCGGAGGTTGTCGCGGGCCTGATATGAAATCGGGCGGAAGACATCCGTACACGGGGGAGCGCGGGGCGGTGCCGCCGCGCGCACGGGGGAGGCTCGGTGGAGACCGAGGAGCGCACGACCGTCCTGATCATCGGGGCGGGACCGGCCGGGCTGGTGCTCGGCAACCTGCTGGCCGCGGCCGGCATCGACTGCACGGTGCTCGAACGGCAGAGCCGCAGCCATGTCGAACAGCGGGCCCGGGCCGGGTTCCTGGCCGCCAACACCGTCCGCGTGCTCACCGCGGCCGGTCTGGCCGACGGCCTGCTCGCGCACGGCCGGCAGCACGACACCTGCGCCTTCCGCACCGACTCCGGCGAGTTCGAGCTCGGCTACGGCGCCCTCGGCAACGGCGAGGTGCACACCGTCTACCCGCAGCAGGACCTCGTCCGCGACCTGGTCGCCGAGTTCCTCGCCCGCGGCGGCGACCTGCGCTTCGAGGCGGCGGCCCTCGGCATCACCGGCCTGGACACCGACCGGCCGGCCGTCACCGTCCGGACCGCCGACGGCACCGTCCGCACGCTGCACGCCCGGTACGTGGCCGGCTGCGACGGACGGCACGGCGTCGCCCGGACGGCCCTGCCGGCCGGCGCCGTCCGCCGCTACCGCCGCGACCACGGGGTGTCCTGGCTCGCCCTGCTCGCCGCCGCGCCGCAGAGCATGGCGGCCGTCGCCTACGGCGTCCACCGGGACGGCTTCGCCGGGCACATGGCCCGCACCCCCGACGTGACCCGCTACTACCTGCAGTGCCCGCGCGGCGACGACCCCGCGGCCTGGTCGGACGACCGGATCTGGGACGCCCTCGGCACCCGGCTGCGCGCCGACCGGCACGGACCGCTCCACCGGGGCGCGATCCTGGAGCGCCGGATCGTCGACATGGGCTCCGACGTGCTCGACCCCATCCAGTACGGCCCGCTCTTCCTGGTCGGCGACGCGGCCGGCCTGATCAGCCCGTCCGCCGCCAAGGGCGCCAACCTGGCGGTGATGGAGGCGGAACTGCTCGCGACGGCGCTGGCCGCCCGGCTGCACGGCGGCGACGGGCAGCCGCTCGCCCGCTACTCGGCCGACTGCCTGCCGCGGATCTGGCGCGCCCAGGAGTTCTCGCACTGGATGATCAACCTGCTGCACGGCCCGGCCGGCGACGGCGAGGAGGCGGACTTCCTGCGCGCGCTGCAGCACGCCCGACTGGAGAGCCTGCGCACCTCGCGCCGCCACCAGGACCACTTCGCCGAGAACTACGTCGGCATCTGACGCACCGTCCGACCGATCGACACACCATCACACGGGGGTTCCACCGATGGCCGCACTGCAGACCGCCGCACCGCCGCGCACCGATCCGTCCGACCTGGACCGGGTCGAGCGCGCGGCCGAGTTCGTCCGTTCCCACGACACCGAAGGCGCCCTGGCCGGGCTGCTGCCCGGCCTCACCGCCCGCGAGCGGTCGGCGCTCGCCGCGCACGCCTCCTTCACCCACGCGGCGGTGCTGGTCTTCCCGCCCTCCCTCGCGGGCCTGCGCGAGGAACTGCGCGAGCGCGGGCTCGACGTCGGTGCCGTCACGCCGAGCGTGGTGGTCCGCGACCGGCTCGCCCGCCGGTACGGCCGGCCCGCCGCCTCGCTGGAGGTCGGCATCCTGCGGGCCCCGGTCACCGCGGCCGACGGCACGCCGTGCGAGATCGAGATCTTCGCGCTGGCCGTCCCGCCCGGCTCCGGACTGGAGGCGGTCGCGGCCGGCGAGCGCCGCCACGACCACGAGGCGCACCTCGCCCTCGAGGTCACCGCGCCGGACCAGGTCATCCTCGCCGGGCTGCGCAGCACCCTGCTCGCGGCCGGCCGCACCACCGCCGACGGCGGCGGGTACAACGCCCACGAGGACGCCACCGTCCTCTACTTCCGGGCCGAGGACGCGGCGGACGGCCCCGGCCGGCTGGAGCTGCGGGCCGCCGGGCGGCACCCGGGCGTGCTCGCCGCGCACGGCCGCACCGCGGACGGTCCCGCCGAGCAGCTGCTCACCCTGCTGACCGGGGCCTGGGCCACCCAGGCGCTGGCGGTCGCCGCGGAGCTGCGGCTCGCCGACCACCTCGACACCGAGCCGGGGGCAGGCCCGGACCGGCTCGCCGAGCTCACCGGCAGCCACCCGGACGCGCTGCCGCGGCTGCTGCGCTACCTGGACGCGCTCGGCGTGGTCGCCGCCGAGACGGCGGGCGGCCCGTCCGGCTACCGGCTCACCGCCCTCGGCCGGCTGCTGCGCAGCGGCGCCGAGCACTCGCTGCACCCGCTCGCCCTGCTCTACGGCGGGCCGTTCTACCGCTCGTTCGGCGCCCTCGGGCACGCCGTCCGGACGGGGCGGGAGGCCTTCGAGGAGGTCTTCGGGGCGCACCACTTCCCGTACTTCGCCGAACGGCCCGAGCTGGCCGACCTGTTCGACCGGGCGATGGCCGCGAGCTCCCCGATGTTCGGACCGATCGCCGACCTGGTCGACTTCTCCTCGGCCCGGGCGGTGGTCGACGTGGCGGGCGGCAACGGCGAGCTGCTCTCCCGGGTGCTGCGCGCCCACCCGCACCTGGAGGGCGTGCTGCTGGAGCGCCCGCACGCGGTGGAGGCGGCCCGGATCACCATGGAGAAGGCCGGGGTGGCCGACCGCTGCACCCTGGTGGCGGGCGACTTCACCGAGGCCGCCCCGGAGGGCGGCGACGTCTACCTGCTCTCCCGGGTGCTGCACGACTGGGACGACCGGCAGTGCCTCACGATCCTCCGCCGGCTCGCCGAGGCGATGCCGCCGCACGCCGAACTGCTGGTGGTGGAGCGGCTGCTGCCGCAGGACGGCAGCCGGTCGCTGGCCGTGCCGTGGGACGTCCACATGCTGTGCAACGTGGGCGGGCGCGAGCGGACGGCGGCGCACTACGGCCGGCTGCTCGCCGAGGCCGGGTTCGAGCTGACCGGGCAGGCCGACCTGCCGCTGGACGGCGCCCTGCTGACGGCCCGGCGGGCCGCGCACTGACCCGGCCGCGCACTGACCCGGCCACGCGCTGGTCGGGCCACGCGCTGGTCGGGCCGCCCGCTCACCGGGCCGCCGGCGCGCGGTTCCGGCAGGCTGGGCACCGCAGGCATCACGTACGCAGCACGAAGGGGAGCAGCATGATCTTCATCACCGTCAAGTTCGCCGTCCGGCCGGAGTACCGGGACGGCTGGCTCGACCTGGTCGACGAGTTCACCCGGGCGACCCGGCGGGAGCCGGGCAACGTCTTCTTCGAGTGGTCGCGCAGCGTCGACGACCCGGACGAGTTCGTCCTGCTGGAGGCCTTCGAGTCGGCCGAGGCCGGGGCGGCGCACGTCGGGTCGGAGCACTTCAGGGCGGCGATGGCGCAGCTGCCGAAGGCGATCTCGCGCACCCCGCAGATCATCAACGTCGAGGTGCCCGGACAGGGCTGGTCGCAGATGGCGGAGCTCTCCCCGGCCTGACCGCCGCAGGGCCCGGCGGCCGGGCGCCCGCACAC
>NZ_JBHWBW010000203.1:11432-12837 GCF_042735675.1 Kitasatospora sp. NPDC059571 | reverse complement strand
GGGGCGGCGCCGCCGGCCCCCGCCCCCCCCCCCCCCGCCGCCCCGGCCCCCTGCCGGACCTTCAGGGCCGGCACCCCGGCGACCACGATGCCGAGCGACACCGATCGCCCCGCGCTCGGCGAGCCCGAGTCCGCGCAGCCTGCCGAGGAGTTCGTCCGCGGCCCCCCGGGCGACGTCGCACGGCAGCACGTCGCCCTCCGGCCGCACCGCCGACCCCGGCAGCACGACCACGTACGTCGCTCCGACGCACGAGCCGAGGGCGTCCGGGGCACCGTCGCGCAGGTCGGCACGGCGGCCCTCCGGGGGTGGCGGCAGAAGCGGATCCGGCGACACCCCGGCCGCGTCGTCAGGAGGCCGCCGCGCCGCGCTTGGCCTCCTCGACCAGGGCGACGGCCGCCCGCGGGTCGGAGACCTCGACGACGAGCCGGCTGTAGCGCTCGTCGGTGAGTTCGATGACGACCGCGCCGGCCGGGTTGCGGACGTCCCAGAACACCCACTCGCCGGCGGAGCGGAAGGTGCCCGCGGTGATCACCCCGGGCAGGTGGGTGCCGCCGAGCCGGATGCCCTTCCACTCGTGGACGATGCCCGGATCGGCAGTGGCGCCGCGGACGTTGGCGAGCGGGATCTCCAGCCTGCTCCGCAGCGCCCACAGCTTGTCGAGGCCCTCGACCTCGACGATCAGCATGCCGTCGGCAACGGACAGTCGGGCCATCTGATGACTCCTCGGGTGGGTGGGGCGGTCAGTGGGAGAGGTGCGCGGCCAGGGCGAGCACGGCTTCGGCGCGGGGCGGCCCGCCGGCGGCCCGGCCGCGCAGCCGGACACCGAGCACCGCGGCGGCGAGCGCCTCGGCGAGACCGGGCGGCGGCGCCCCGCCGGCTCCGAGCACGGCGGCGAGCGCGGCCTCGAGGGCGGTCAGGCCCTCGTCGACCAGCGCGGCCGCGTCGGGGTCGGCGGCGGCCCGCTCGGCCGCGGCGAACAGCAGCAGGCCGGCGGCCGGGCCGCTGTCGTACGCGGCTGCGGCCTGCGCCAGCGCGGCGGACAGCCCGTCGGCCGCCGCGATCGCGGCGGTCAGCGGGAGCACCTCCTCGTCGAGGTGGCGGCGGAGCGCGGCGAGGTACAGGCCGCGCTTGCTCCCGAACACCTTGTAGAGGCTGCCCCGGTGGACGCCGAGCGCGCCGACCAGGTCGTCCACCGAGGTGCCCTCGTAGCCGTGGGCGGCGAACAGCCGGGCCGCGGCCCGGACGGCCTCGTCCTCGTCGAAGGCGCGTGGTCTTCCCATGGCCGGTACCGTAGCGAGTTCGAGAACGCTCGGTCAAGAATGATCTCGTGGTTAAACTGGGGCGGGGGGGCGCGCACCCGCGCCGGGGGCCCCCCCCCGCCCCCCCCCGGGGGGGGCGCGCCCCC
>NZ_JBHWBW010000203.1:0-11422 GCF_042735675.1 Kitasatospora sp. NPDC059571 | reverse complement strand
TCTCTCTAGCATTTGTGTTTGGGTGTTTTTCACACCCGCCGCTGACACGTGTTTTTTTCACACAGACGCTTCACATAATTATCTTCAAACAAACTCGGCTCAGGCTGCCAGCACCTCCTGCAGGGCCGCCGCCTCGCGCACCCGGCGGGTCGTGCCGCCGCGCCCCGCGACCGCGGTCACCTCGGCGATCGGCCCCTTGGCACCGCAGCGCCGGGCGCAGTCCGCGCCGAGCGCCAGCAGCTCGCCCGCCTCCCGGCCGGGCTCCCCCGCCAGCAGCGCCGGCAGCAGTCCCGCGAGCACCGACCAGACCGTCCCGTGCGCACCGGTGTCGGCGGCGGCGCGCAGCGACTCCACCAGGCGGGTCGGCCGGACGGCGCCGAGACCGATGAGCGCGGCGGCCTCCCGGCCGAGCAGCGCACCGTCCAGGTCGCCCCGGGCGGCCAGCACCAGCAGCGCGTCGACGGCCGCCGTGCGGTCCTCCCGGTGCCGGGCGGCCAGACCGTAGGCGACCGCGAGGTGCACCGCGAGCCCGGCCGGGCCGCCCGACTCGGCGAGGTACGGCAGCACCCGGGCGCGGCCGCGGACGTCCTGGTCGGCGGCGGAGGCCACCAGGTGCAGCAGCTGCGCCGCGGTCACCTCCCGGTGGTGCGGCAGCACCGCCGCCCAGTACGCGGGCGGCCAGGGCGACCAGTGCCACTCGCTGCCGCCGCCGGTGAGCGGGCGGAGCAGCCGCCCGGTGTCCGCCGGCAGGCCGGCCGCGGCCGGCGAGCCCGGCAGGGCCGCCAGCCGGCGGGCCGGGGCGGGCCGCCACGCGGGCCGCGGCGAGGCGGACGGCGGCTCGACCGGCTCGGACGACCGGTGCGGGAGCCCGCCGGTGCGCAGCCAGCGGGCCAGCCGCTCACCGTCCGGCGAGGCCGTCCGCGTCACCGCGGCCACCGCCTGCGGATCGTCGGGCGGTGCGACCCGCAGCAGGGCCTGGGCGAGGTCGACCGGCCCGGCCGTGACGCCGAGCCGGTGGTAGCCGGCGATCCGCTCGGCGAGGACGTCCGCCGCCAGGGCACCCGTCCCCTCGGTGGGCGTCGCGAGCAGGTACGGGAGCGGACGGACGGTCAGCCGCAGCACCGCCTCCTCGATGCGCGAGACGAGGTGCAAATCGAAGGCCGTACCGGTGCGGCGCAGGCCGGTGTCGCGCCCGCGGGACACGGCGTGCGCACGGGAGGGGGACAGCATCCCGGCGGCCGCCTCGGCGGCAAGCCGCAGCGGGTGCCAGGAGTTCTGCCGCAGCACCGGGGCGAGCGCCGCGGCCAGCCCGGCGCCGTCCCGGAAGGCGTGCCGCACCAGACCGTCCAGCACCCGTTCGAAGGCGACCGGGTCCTCGTCCCCGGCCAGGACGGCGCCGAGCTCCTCGGCCAGCTCGGCGGCGGTGGCGATCGGCGGCGGCACCGGGCGGGGCTGCGGCACCGGCGGCAGCAGCTCCCGGTACGCCTCGGCCGCCACCTCGGTGCCGAACAGCTCGGCCGCGCGGGCGTGGTGGGCCGGGTCGAGCCCGGCGGCGGCCTCCCGGAGGGCGGGCAGCACGGCCGGTCCGGCGGCCGGCAGGTGACGGGCGACCAGTTTGAGCGCCTGCTCCTGGAGGCCGCGGTCAGGGTGGCCGAGCGCCGCGGCGGCCGCCAGCACCACCGGGCCCGAGCGGCCGCGGTCGGCCCGGGCGGCGCGGTCCAGCCAGCCCAGCTGGGCCCGGACGAGCTTCTTCTCCGGCCGGAAGAGCACGGTGGCCGAGGCCTCGTCGAGCACCTCGGCGGCGAGCCGGCCGGCCCGTTCCAGGTCGGTGAGCACCTGCTGGGCGTGGCCCGCCACGGTCGACGGGCCCTCCAGCAGACCGAGCAGGGTGCGCACCCGGGCCGCGTACTCGTCCTCGTCCGGGGCGAGCCCCCGCAACACCGCGAGGAAGGAGCGCTGCTCGGCGGGGCGGCCGCCGCGCAGCAGCCGGGCGAGGCAGCGGTCGACCAGGTCGGCGCGGTCCAGCACCCCGTCGGCGGCCAGCCGCGCCAGCACGGCCGGCCAGCGCTCCGCGTCCGTCCGGGCGGCCCACGGGCCGTCCAGTTCGGAGCCCAGCTCGGCCACCTCGAACAGCCGCGGCGCCAGCACCGGGGTGAACGGGTCGGTCGCCAGCCGGGCGTACAGGTCGGTGCCGGGCGGCAGCGGGCCCCGCTGGTCCGGCCGGGAGCGCTCGCGCTGCCACTGGAGGACGAACGGGTCCGCGGTCGGCACCGGGCAGCCCAGCCCGCGGATCAGGTGCTCCAGCACCTGGAAGTGCTCGGACCAGCCCCAGCCGGGGGCGCGCCGCTCGGCGAGCCGGGCCACCACGACGGCACGCCACTCGGCGGGCTGCCGCTCGACCACCATGAGCAGCGCGGGGTGGCGCCAGCCGCCGAAGTTCTCGAAGACCCGGCTGCCCAGCCAGTCGGCGGCGGCCGTCGGCGCGGTGTGGCAGCCGGCGCCGGCGACCAGCAGCGCCGTCCAGGAGCCGCCGGAGCCCGACCAGCGGTCCCGCAGCTCCGTGCGGCGGGCCCGCAGCGCGGGCAGTTCGGCCCGCCGCTGCTCGGGCGTCAGCCCGGCGAGCAGCGCGGCCACCGCGTCGGCGTCGCCCGCGCGGACCAGATCCATCAGTTCGGTCACCGGGTGCCCCCCGGCTGCGCGGCGCGGGCCAGGCCGACCGCCAGCACGTGCTTGCACGGCCCGCGCCCGCCGCGGTACTTGGCCCACCACAGGCAGGTGCAGCCGAGCGCCCCGCCGGCGCCGGTGCGGACGTGCTGCACGTGGTCGCCGACGGCGACCACGGCCCCCTCGCCGCCGAGCCGGACGGCGCCGGCCGCGACCAGCGCGCGGGCGGCGGTCAGCCGCGGGTTGTGCGCCTCGGCGCGGCCCGCCGCGTACGGCAGTGCGCGGTGGAAGTAGGCGGCCTCGGCCGGGTCGTAGCCGATCTGGCCGGCCGTGCCGAGCCGGGTGAGCGCGGCCCGTACCCGGGAGACCGGGATGCCGGCCTGCTCGGCGAGTTCGGCCGGGTCGATCCGCGGCTCCCAGGCGAGCAGCGCGGCGACCAGCTCGGCGTCGTCGGCGGAGCCCTCCGCGGCGAGCGCGTCCAGCACGCCGCCCTCGCCGGAGAAGCCGCGCGCGGTGTCCGGGGAGAGCGTGAGCGTCAGCCGCATCCCGGGCAGCACGACCTCCCAGCCGGAGGCGGCCGGGCCGCTCGCCCGGGCCGGGCCGTAGACCCGCAGGGCGAGCGCGTGGCGCAGCACCCGCTGCAGCGCTGCCAGTCGCTCCGGGCCGGGCAGGCAGACCGCGCCGGGCACCGGCCGGCTGGTCGGGCGCAGCGTGCGGCCGGCCGGGACGACCCAGCCGGCCGGCCCGGGGCGGCCCCCGGTGCGCGGCAGCGCGCGCAGGAAGCGGACCGCCTCGGCGGCGGGCAGTTCGGCGCGCAGCTCGAAGCCGGCCGCCAGCACCTGGGTCTCGGCGAAGCCGCGCAGCCACCGGTCGGGCAGCGGCACCTTCTTCTCCACCAGTGAGCCGTCGAAGGTGGTGACCTCCAGCGCCTCGGGGCCGACCGCGAGGTGCAGCGGGTCGCCGCCGCCGAGCCGCGAGAGGCTCTCGCGCAGCGGGTTGTTCACGTCGACGTTGGTGGTGCCGTGCCGGACCTCGCCGCCGTCGAGGCCGTCGGCGAGGACGTCGAGGCGGGCGTGCACCCCGCAGCAGCCGGAGAAGGACTCGAAGCGCAGCCGGTCGCCGTCGGCGGTGACCACCGGGTCCAGCGAGGCGCGCAGGAGCGGGCGGTAGTAGCGGGCGGCGGCGACGTCGGCCACCGCGAGCAGGGCGGCCGCGGCGGCCGCGGGCGAGGTCAGGAAGCCGCTGAAGAACCGCGGGTTGGCGGCCGACCCGAGCGGGGTCGCGCCCCCGGAGGTCTCCAGGGCGAGGCTGCGCCCGGCGGTGCTCTGGTGCACGGCGGAGGGGCGCAGATAGGCGTACGTCTGTACGGCTTGCGTCATGCCGAGGACGCTAGGGCGGAGGACTGACAGGGCATCGGAATCTGGAACCTGTTCTCGTCCTCGCCCGCCCCGTCAGTAACCCAGGTCACACCGCCGTCCGCAGGCGATCTGTCAAGATGGCACCGTGACGAACGCCATGGACCGGGACCTGCCGGGCGATGATTCGGTCGCCCCGTTCATCGACCTGCTGCGCATCGAGGAGCTGGACGAGAACCTGTTCCGGGGGCAGTGCCATGCCGGCGCGCCGATGCGCGCGTTCGGCGGGCAGGTCGCCGCGCAGGCCCTCACCGCCGCCGGGCGGACGATCGGCGGCGGCCGGCTGGTGCACTCGCTGCACAGCTACTTCCTGCGCCCGGGCGACCCCCAGCGCCCGATCGTCTACCAGGTCGACCGGGTGCGGGAGGGGTCCTCGTACGCGACCCGCCGGGTGACGGCGGTTCAGCGCGGCGAGGTGATCTTCACGCTCTCGGCGTCGTTCAAGCGGCCCGAGGAGTCGCCGGCCCGCCAGCGCACGATGCCGCCGGTGCCCGGCCCGGAGGACCTGCCCGACCCGTTCCTGGCCTGGGAGCGGGCCGACCCGGAGGACTACGCCAAGTCGACCGGCTTCCGTGCGCTGGAGATGCGCTTCCTGCCCGCCGACGCGCCCGGGATGCCGCCCGAGGTGCCGGGCGTGCCGCAGCAGTTCGTCTGGCTGCGCACGGGCACCCCGCTGCCGGACGACGACCCGCTGCTCCAGGTCTGCGCGCTGACCTACCTCTCCGACCTGACCCTCGCCTCCACCGCCGCGCTGCACCTGCAGCCGCACCGCTTCGGGCGCCAGGAGCCCAGCCGGCTGATCCTCGCCTCGCTGGACCACGCGATGTGGTTCCACCGGCCGTTCCGCGCCGACGAGTGGCTGCTGTTCGCCCAGCGCAGCCCGTCCGCCTCGGACGGCCGGGGCCTGGCGCACGGCGAGTTCTACAACCGGGAGGGGCTGCTGGTCGCCTCGGCCGTCCAGGAGGTCCTGGTCAGGGAGAATCGGGACGTACGGTAACGGTCGAATCCGGGGTGGATCGCGTCATACCCGCGCGAAGGCCCGGCCCGTATCATGGTGAGGGTGACCAAGGTTGACCTGTCACCACGTCCGATGGAGGCGATGTCGCCCCGTCAGCTCGAACGCCGCGAGAATCTGATCGCGGCCGCCCTCTCCCGGGTGACCGAGATCGGCGTCGAGCGGATCCAGATGCGGCAGGTGTCGGAGCGCTCCGGAGTGGCCCTCGGCACGACGTACCGCTACTTCTCGTCCAAGGACCATCTGCTGGCCGCCGCGATCGCGGAGTGGCACCGCTCCCTGCTGACCGACCTGGTGGCGGAGCTGCGCGGCCGGCGGGCCGGGCTGTCGGCGAGCGACCGGATGGTCCGCTTCGTCCGGCACGGCATGCGCGCCTACCAGCGGCAGCCGGAGCTCGCCCGGCTGCGGGTCGCGGTGGCGGCGTCCACCGACCCGTTCGCCAGCGAGGCCCTGCAGGCGATGGCGCGCGCGGACGGCGCGGCGCTGCACGCGGTCATGATCGAGGTGCCGCCGACCGCGGGCGACGTCGTGCGGCACATCGTCGGCCACGCCTGGCAGGGCGAGCTGACCGCCTGGGTGACCGGGCGCACCACCCTCGACGACGCCAGGCGGCGCCTGGAGGACGTGGTGCGGCTGGTGCTCACCCCGTACGAGGCCGCCTGAGCCGGGCCCCACAGGCCCGAACGGGTGAACCCGGCCGGCCCGGGGGAACCGCGCACTCCGCTGTGACCTGCACGGATACGCGGTTTCTCCGAGCGCCCGCCCGGACTTCATCCGCGGTTGGCCGGCGTTTCACACCCGGCTGCCATGCTCACGGCCATGAAGGCACCATCCGACCCCGCGCGGCCGCAGCCGCGCTTCCCGCTCCCCCGGCGGCACCGCCGCAAGATCGCGTGCGCCGCGGTCGCCGCCTCCGTCGCCCTCGGCGGCCTGGGCGTCGGCGCGACCGCGGAGGCCGTCCGGCAGCAGGCGCCCTCCGCGAGCGCGGCCGCGCGCTGACCGCCCGGGGCCGGGCCGGCGGGCCGACGAGTGGAAACCCCCCGGCCGCGGGCCGATACTGCCGTCAATGGCAGAACCCTCCTCGACAAGGGGGTGGTCCCATGGCCACCGGCACCGTCAGGGCGTACCACAGCAACCACGGCTACGGCTACATCACACCCGACGACGGCGGACCGGAGCTCACCGTCTACTACGACTCGATCGTCGACGCACCGGGACACGTCCTGAGCGACGGCCAGAAGGTCGAGTACGACCTGACGGTGCAGGAGTTCCGCGAGGTCGCCGAGCGGGTCCGGCCGATCGACTAGCCCCCCGCAGGAGGTCAGGCGAGCCGCTGGCGCGGCATGTGGAGGCCGGCCGGCCGCGAGTGCCGGCCGGTCCCCGGCAGCGGGTGCAGCTCGGCCTGCGGCGCGTAGCGGGCGGCCGGGGCGCGCAGCACCCAGTTCCGGCCGGCCGGGGCGATCAGCTGCATCGCGTGCAGCAGACCGAGCACGTCGCGGCGGAGCGCGGTGCGGTCGGCCAGGTAGTCGGGGCCCGGCCCCTCGGGCAGGCCGACGTCGTCGGTGATGTCGCCGAGGGCGCCGTCTATCAGCGCGTCGGGGACGAGCACGGCCGGCGGCGCCGCCTCGTCCGGCAGCGGACGCACCTCCTCGACCAGGCACTCGGCGAGCAGCAGGGCGGTACGGGCCAGCGGGTCGGCGCCGGGGGACGGCAGATCGGTGAGCTCGTCCGCCGGATCGAGCAGGGCGACGCCCTCGGAGCGGATCTCCGCCTCCAGCCCGAGCAGGTCGGCGAAGAGCTCCGCCTCGGCGGACAGCCGGCGGCGCAGCCAGGTGCGCTCGGGCGCGGCGAGCTCGTCGAAGAGGACCACCGGGGTCTCGGCCAGCCGCCTGCGCACGGCCGTCCCCGGATCGGCGGGGCACGCCTCGCCGGCCGGCCGCGGCACGGCGATCAGCCGGGCGATCGCGGGGTCCACGGCGTCCTCGCCCTCCCCGGTGACCACCCGCCACTCGGTGAGCAGCCGGCGCACCTCGGGGCGGCCGAGGTCGGCGGGCAGACCCTCGGCGATCGCGGCGAGGGCCACCGTGAGGGCGGCGTAGTCGTCGGGACGGACGCCCGGCAGGGCGCGGCCGGGCAGCACCGCCTTGTGCAGCCGGGCGTACCCGGGCCCGAGGGTGAGCGGGTAGTCGAACAGCTCGATGAAACGTTCCCGCAGCCAGTCGGCGTGCCGCGCGATCAGCGGGAAGCCGGCGCCGTGCGGGCCGTCGGCGGTCACCAGCGGCTGCGCGAGCAGCAGCCGGGCGGCGGTGCGGCGCTCGCCGGCGGCCGCGCCCGGTACGGAGCCGCGGGCGCGCTCGGGCCGGCGGTGGCGCCCCGGGGCGCCCTGCACCGGGACCCGAAGGCCCGGCTCGTCCCGGCGGGCGCGGCGCAGCCCGCCCGCGGACCTGGCACCGGGCGCCCGGTGCACGGTGGGGCCGTGCCACCAGCTGGCGGCGGCAGCGCCGTCCGCCCCGGCCGGGCGCCCGCCGAGGTGACGCGCCCCGTACAGCCCGTAGACCGCGGTGAACAGCTCGTGCGCCCCGGCGTCGTCCGCCTCGGCGAAGCGCCGGGCCAGCACCTCGGCGGGTCCGGACAGCCCTGGCAGCGCCTGGACCGTGAGCTGCCCCGCCCCGCCCAAGCGCCCGACCGCGATGCCGCCCGCCACCTCCCCGGTGCCGGCCGCGTACTCGTGCTGCTCCATGTCGGCCACCAGCCTAGACGCTGGGCGGCGCGGCACGGGCCCGCCCGGGGAGGTCCGCACGGGATCCGCCGTACGCACCGGTAACCACCCCTTCCACCTGGGCGTCCGTTCCCCTATCGTCCTCGCATGCCGAACCTGCCCGACGTCGTGCTGTGGTCGATACCCGCCTTCGTGCTGCTCACCGTCGTGGAGATGGCCTCCTACCGCTTCCACCCGGACGAGGACGAACAGGGCTACGCCTCCCGGGACACCGCGACCAGTCTCGGCATGGGCCTGGGCAGCCTGCTCTTCGACGCCCTCTGGAAGATCCCGATCGTGGCGGCCTACTCCGCGCTGTACGCGCTGACCCCGCTGCGGGTGCCGGTGCTGTGGTGGACGGTGCCGCTCATGCTGCTCGCGCAGGACTTCTGCTACTACTGGTCGCACCGCGGCCACCACGTCGTCCGGGTGCTGTGGGCCTGCCACGTGGTGCACCACTCCAGCCGGCACTACAACCTGTCGACCGCGCTGCGCCAGCCCTGGACGGGGGCCACCAGCTGGGTGTTCTACCTGCCGATGATCGCGGCCGGGGTGCACCCGGCGGCGCTGGCCTTCTGCTCCTCGTTCAACCTGGTCTACCAGTTCTGGATCCACACCGAGCGGATCGACCGCCTCCCCCGCGGGATCGAGTACGTCTTCAACACGCCGTCCCACCACCGGGTGCACCACGCCTCCCAGGGCGGCTACCTGGACCGCAACTTCGGCGGCATCCTGATCGTCTTCGACCGGATGTTCGGCTCGTTCGCCGCGGAGACCGTCCGGCCGGTGTACGGCCTCACCAAGAACATCACCACCCACAACCCGCTGCGGGTGGCCACCCACGAGTACGCGGCGATCGCCCGCGACGTGGCGGCGGCCCGTACCTGGGGCGACAAGGTCCGCCACCTCGCCATGGGGCCGGGCTGGCAACCCGACCCCGACCGCACCGAGAGCCCGGAGGGCGTGCCCGCATGACCATCACCCGACGACTGCGCGCCGCCCGCGGCCTGGTCACCGCCTACGCCGCCACGTCGGCAGCCCACCTCGGGGCGATCGTCACCGGCGCGTCGGTGCTCCAGAACGCGACCAAGCCGGCCCTGATGCCGCTGCTGGCGGCGCACAGCCTGGCCTCCTCGGAGCGGGCGCCGCGGCTGCTGGCGCCGGCGCTGCTGGCGAGCGCCGCCGGCGACGTGCTGCTCCAGCTCGACGGGCAGGCGCCGTTCCTGGCCGGCATGGGCGCGTTCGCGGCGGCGCACGTCTGCTACGTGACGATGTTCGTGCGGATGGGCGCGCTGGACGACCGGCGGCGCAGCCTGCTGGTGGGCGCGGCGTACGCGGCGGCCTGGGCCTGCATGATCACCGGGCTCTGGCCGGGGCTGGGCGGCCTCCGAGTGCCGGTGGCCCTCTACAGCCTGCTGCTCGCCTCCACCGCGGTGACCTCGGCCGGGATCGGCCTGCGGACGGGGGTCGGCGGCGGGCTGTTCCTGCTGTCGGACAGCCTGATCGCGACCAAGCTGGCGAGCTGGCCGCAGCTGCCCGGCCACGACTTCTGGATCATGGCGACGTACATCGCGGCGCAGTACCTGCTGGCCTCGGGCACCGTCCGGGCCGCCGCGGCCGCGGCCGCCGACCGGGCCGGGGAGTCGGACGGGCCGGTGGCGGCCGGGGCACGGCTCAGCGCCCCGGCGTGACGCCGGGGCGCTGAGGACGGACGGCTGCGGGAGATCTGCCCGGCCGCCGCATCAGTCCTGCGGGTCGCCGTCGGGACGGCGGCGCAGCAGCCAGAACCCGCCGAGGCCGGCGGCGACCAGGGCGCCGCCCGCGGCCAGCTGGGTCGGGCCGGCCCCGGTGACCGAGCCGCCGACGCCGGTCTGCACGCTGCCGTGCGGCTCGGTGGCGCCGTGGTCGTCCTCGGTGCCGCCGCCGGCGGAGGCGGGCATCAGCCCGACGCTGCCGGAGAACTCGTCGCCGTTCGGGCACTTGCCGTCCACGCCCCAGTCGGAGGACTTGGCGGACTGCTCGGCGGTGAGGGTCAGCTCGGTCGCGGAGACCAGGGTGATGGTGCCGGAGTACTTGCCGTCGGAGCCCGCGTTGAGCGTGACGGAGCCGCCGGTGAACGCCTTGGACGTGGCGGTCACGGTCTTGGCGCTCTTGTCCTTGCAGGTGACGCTGACGGTGACGGGCTGGCCGGGGGCGGCCTGGGCGGGGCTGACCCAGGCCGGTTCGACGGTCTTGGCCTGCGCCGCGGGTGCGGCGAGGGCGAGCAGCGCGGTCGATCCCAGCACGGCGGCGGCGGTACGCGGATGGCGCATGCCGGACCTCCAGGTTCTCGGGTGCGGCCGGGGACTGGGCCGTCCGCGTGGTCGGGCAACCGCACCCGGTCGCACCCGACGCTAGGCACCGCGCCCCGCCCCGGCCACCGCACGGGGACCGTTCGAGTCCGTTCGATCACCCGGGGTGACCGGCGCACCGGGCCCCGGCCCCGTCAGACCTCCAGATCGACGACGACCGGGGCGTGGTCCGAAGTGCCCTTGCCCTTGCGCGCCTCCCGGTCGACGTAGCTGTCGGTGACGGCGTCGGCGAAGGCCTTGTTGCCGTAGGTCAGGTCGATCCGCATGCCGCGGTTCTTCGGGAAGGCCAGCTGGCGGTAGTCCCAGTAGGTGTAGGGGCGGTCGTACTTGAGCGGGCGGGGCACCACGTCCTGGAGGCCGGCCTCCTGCAGGGCGGCCAGGGCGGCGCGCTCGGGGGCGGTGACGTGGGTGAGGCCCTCGAAGGCCGAGACGTCGAAGACGTCCTCGTCGGTGGGCGCGATGTTGAAGTCGCCGAGGACCGCGAACGGGCGGGGGCCGGCCGCGTCCTCCAGGACGGCGCGGCGCAGCACCTCCAGCCACTCCAGCTTGTAGCGGTAGTGCGCGTGACCGACCTCGCGGCCGTTGGGCACGTACACCGACCAGACCCGGACCGGGCCGCAGGTCGCGCCGATCGCGCGCGGCTCGACGTCGGGCAGCAGCGCGTCGTCGGCCTGGAACCCGGGCTGGTCGGGCAGGCCCCGGACGACGTCCTCCAGGCCGAGCCTGGAGAGCACCGCGACGCCGTTCCAGCGGCCGTTGCCGTGCGCGGCGGTCTGGTAGCCGAGCTCGGCGACCGCCTCGTGCGGGAAGGCGTCGGCGGCGCACTTGAGCTCCTGGAGGCAGAGCACGTCGGGCGCGGCGCTCTCCAGCCACTCCAGGAGCTTGGGCAGCCGCGCGGTGACGGAGTTGATGTTCCAGGTGGCGATGCGGACGGTCACGGCGGCGGCCTTCCCGGGTCGGAGGGGCAGGGGCGGGCGCCCGGGAGGCGCCCACCCCGAACATACCGCCCGCCGCCGACAACACCGGGAGCGTCGGCGGGCGGCCGGTCAGCGGCTCGGCCGGACCACCGCCGCCGCGCCGCCGCCCCGCCGGACGGGCTCGGCCGCGGCGACCCAGCGGCCGTCCGGCAGCCGCTCCACGCCGGTCGCGGCGCCGATCTCGGCGGGCGCCCCGAAGGACTGCCCGAGCGCCTCCAGCCCGGCGCGCGCGGGCAGCGCCA
>NZ_JBHWBW010000202.1:11855-12877 GCF_042735675.1 Kitasatospora sp. NPDC059571 | reverse complement strand
GCGGGCGTGGCCGCCCCCCGCGGCCCGCCGGACCGGGATCCGCGCCCGGACGGCGGACACCCCCCGCCCCCGCCCCCGGGTGCCGGCGGTCGCGCCCTGGGGGGGGGCGACCAGGGCCCGGCGGCGGTGCACGGCGGCCAGCACCCCGGCCGCGCCGCAGAGCACGGCCAGCACCCCCACCCATGGGCCGGCCAGTGAGAGCAGCCGCAGCCCGGTGCGGACCCGCCCGACCTCGGCGGACCTGACCAGGGTGTAGGAGGTGTGGATCTCCGGGATCGCGCCGGCCGCCGCGAAGCCGCTCGCGGCCAGCGAGGCCTTCACCCGGGCGACCACCGGGGCGAGGTCGAGGACGACCGTGTCGCCGTCGATCCGCACCGCGCCGCCGCCCGCTCCGGTGACCTCCTTGTCCAGCGCGGCGTGGGCGTCCCGGTTGAGGTCCGTCCAGACCTCGCGGAAGGCGTCGGAGCGGACGAAGTCCTCCACCCCGGTGCGGACGAGAGCGTCGACGCCGCCGGTCAGTGCGGGCCCCAGGCCCTTCAGCAGGTCGCCGAGCAGCGGGGTGCCACCGGGCACGAGGCCGTTCAGCAGGGAGTCGACCGGGATCTGCCGGACGATCTCGGCGGTCACCCGGTCGGCCACCGCGGACTGCACCGCGGGGTTGTCGGCGAGCGGCGCCACGGTCGCCACGTACCGGTCGGTGTCGGCGATCTCGGTGTGCACCCAGGAGGCGAGGACGCCCAGCGGGGTGAGCAGGGCCGCGAGGACGATCAGGACGGCGGCGGTCGCCGTGCGGAGCGGCCGCCGGTCCGGGCGCCGCGCCGGCGGGCCGCCCGGTGCGGGGTCGCCCATGGACTGCCCTCCGGCTGGTGCCTGCGGTGGATCCCAGCAGACACCGGCCCGCAGCGGGCGGCCAGTCGGCACGGTGCCGTCCGGCGGCACCGGACGGGGAAACGCGCGAGCCCCCCGTGCGACGGGTGATCCGCCCGCGGCGCCGGGATGGGTGAGGCGGTGGTGTGCGAGAT
>NZ_JBHWBW010000202.1:0-11845 GCF_042735675.1 Kitasatospora sp. NPDC059571 | reverse complement strand
CGCGCGCGCCCCGGGGCCGGCGCGCGCGCGGCGCCGAGAGCCCCCGCGCGGCCGGGGGGGCGGGGGCCCGCGCGCGGCGCGCCCCGGGAAGGTTCAGGCGTTGGTGGCCGACTTGTTGGTCTCGGCCGCCGTGGTGACGCTGCTCGGGCTCACCGCCGGACGGGGCTGCTCGGCCGCGGTCGAGGAAGCGGTGGTGTTCTGCGCCTCGGCCGGGGCGTCGTCCTCGCGGAGCGCCTTGGTCTCGGCCTTGAGGATGCGCATGGACTTGCCGAGCCCGCGTGCCATCTCGGGCAGCTTCTTCGAGCCGAACAGCAGGACGAGCACTGCCACCATCACGAGGATGTGCCAGGGCTCGAGACCGTTACGGAACATCCCTGACCACCGGTCCTTCCGAGGAGTTCTCGTCACTTCTGGGTGCCGGACGGTGTTGCCCGACTCCGGCCAGTATGCCTGGCGCAGTCGGCGAACGTATACACCGGCCCGGAAACCGTGGTCAAAATGCAGGTGATCAGCCGGTGGTGGTCTGGACCACAGGGGCTGATCGGGGGAGCGCCGGCCGGGGCGGGAACGCCGGGAGCCCCGGCCTGGTCGGCCGGGGCTCCGGATGACGCACCGACGGGGCCCGCCGGGCCGGCTCAGACGACCGGCTCCGCGGCCTGCCGCGGCTCCACCGGGCCGTCTGCCGCGGCCATCGGGGCCGGGCCGGCCGGGATCCCGCCGAGCATCCGGGCGGCGGCGAGGGCGGCCACCGCCATCAGGACCACACCGGCCACGGCCGCCGTGTGCATCCCGTCGGCGAAGGCCGACCGGGTGACCGCGAGCAGCTGCTCGCCCGCCCCGCCGCCGAGCCGGGCGGCGACCGTCACCGCCCCGCCGAGCGTGTCGTGGGCGGCCCGGGCGGCGTCCGCCGGGAGGCCGCCGGGGAGCCGGCCGTCGAGCCGGGCGCCGTAGACCGCGGCGCCGACCGAGCCGAGGACGGCGATGCCGAGGGAGCTGCCGAGCTCGCTCGCGGTCTCGGAGGTGGCCGAGGCGGCGCCGCTCTGCTCGGCCGGGGCGGCGGCCAGCACCATCTCGGCGGTCAGCGTCATGGTGCTCACCGACCCGGCCGCGATCACGCCGGCCGCGGTGAGGACCACCCAGAGCGGGGAGTCCACGCCCGCCCGGCTCATCAGGGCGAAGCCGGCGGCGGCGACCAGGAAGCCCGCCGTCATCAGCCGCCCGGGCCGGACCTTGCCGGCGAGGGCGCCGACGGTGCCGACCGCCGCGCCCACGCCGACCGACGGCAGCAGCGCCCAGAGGGCGGCGGAGAGCGGGCTCAGCCCCTTGACCAGCTGCAGGTACTGCGAGGTGAAGAGGGTGAAGCCCATCATCGCGAACATCGCGACCGTGTTGACGGTGATCGCGCCGCGGAAGGCGCGGATCCGGAACAGCCGCGGGTCGAGCAGCGGGTGGGCCGCCCGCCGCAGCCGGACCACCAGGGCCGCGCCGAACAGCAGCCCGACGGCCACCGCCGCGGCCGGCAGGGGGTGCCGGCCGTCCACCGCGAGCGTCTTGACCCCGTAGACGAGCGGCAGCATCGCCGCGATCGAGAGCACCGCACCGAGCAGGTCGAACGGGCCCGCCTGCGCCGAGCGCCGCTCCGGGAGCAGCAGGGGGGCCACCAGCGGGATCAGCGCCATGACCGGCACCGTGGCCAGGAAGACCGAACCCCACCAGAAGTGGTCGAGCAGCAGCCCGCCGACGACCGGGCCGAGGGTGGCGCCGCCGGTGAGCGCGCCGCCCCAGACGCCCAGCGCCCGCTGCCGCTGCCCCGGGTCGTGGAACAGGCTGCGGATCAGCGCCAGGGTCGACGGCATCACGGTGGCGCCGGCCACCCCCAGTGCGGCCCGGGCGGCGATCAGCTGCCCCGCCCCGTCGGCGTACGACGCCGCCAGCGAGGCCGCCGCGAACGCCGTGGTGCCCAGCACCAGCAGCCGGCGGCGGCCGATCCGGTCGCCCAGCGCCCCCATCGGGATGAGCAGCCCGGCCAGCAGGAACGAGTAGATGTCCATGATCCACAGCTGCTGCACCGCGCTCGGCCGCAGGTCGGTGGAGATGAACGGGGAGGCGAAGAAGAGGACGCCCATGTCCATGGTCAGGACGAGCGTCGGCAGCAGGAGGACGGCGAGGCCCGCCCAGGCGCGTCGGCCGGCGAGGCCGTGGGTTGCGGTCATGCCGATGACTGTACGAGCGTGTCACACGTCTGTCTAGTACAAGCGTCTAAATCGAGTGGATGGATCGACCGTGCAAGACGTCTGTGCAGCTCTGGCCTAGCATCGGGGCATGGGAAATCGTGAGGACCTGCTGGCCGGCGCCAAGCGCTGCCTGTACGAGAAGGGCTACGGGCGCACCACGGCCCGGGACATCGCCTCGGCGGCCGGGGTGAGCCTGGCCGCGATCGGCTACCACTACGGCTCCAAGGACGCGCTGCTCACGCTGGCGATGACCGAGGCGCTGGAGGAGTGGGGCCGGGCGGTCGGCGGGGTGCTGGCGGGCATCGGCGACGAGATGGACCCGGAGCAGCGTTTCGTGGCCGCGTGGGACGGCGTGCTGGCGAGCTTCGCCGAGTACCGCGGGCTCTGGGCGGTGCAGTTCGAGATGATCGCCCAGATCCCTCACGCGCCCGAGCTCGGCGAGGTGCTCACCGCCGCGCAGAAGGAGGGGCGGCTGGGCCTGTCCGCCATCTTCCAGGGCAGGCCGGAGGTGCCGGACACCCCGGAGGAGATGACCCGCGGCACCTTCTACCAGGCGCTGCTCGCCGGACTGGCCGCCCAGTGGCTGGTCTCGCCCGAGCTCGCGCCGGACGGCCGGGAGTTCCTGCGCGGCCTGCGGCTGGTGGGCGGCGACGTCCTCACCGCCCCGGGAAGGGCCCCGCAGCCCTAGGTCGTGACGACGGTGAGCAGGACGACCGAGTCGACGTGGGCGAGCAGCCCGTGCCGCTCCTGCGGGACGCCGTGCAGTTCGCCGGCCGCGACCTCCTGCTGCCGGCCGGCGATGGTCAGCGACACCCGGCCGCGCAGCACCTGGATGCTGGCGGCCACCGGCGCGTTGTGCTCGTCGAGCGAGCTCCCGGCGGTCAGGGCGATCACGGTCTGGCGCAGGACGCCGTCGTGCAGCAGCAGGTGGGCGCTGCGGCCGTGCGGACTGGCGGCGGCCAGTGCGGCGTGCTCCTCGGCGAGCGCCCCGAGGTCGGCGCGGACGGGTTCGGGCATCGCGGGCTCCTAGCGGTGCGGGCGCGGCCGGTGGCCGGCGGCACGCAACACCCTAGGGTCTGCCGGCGGGGTCCCGCCTGCCCGGCGGGCGCCGTCCGGCGGGGCGCCGCCTCCGAACGGGTCAGTCGGGATGCGCGTCCGCCGGGTCGGACCGATCGTGGAGCCATGGCGACCAATCAGAAGTTCTCCCAGTTCCGCGTCAACCGCACCCTGCTGATCACCGGTGCGGCGATGTCCGGGTTCGGGGCCGTCCTCGCGCTGACCGGGACGGTGATCGTTGTGACCACGCTGGCCTCGGCCGGCCGCAGCTGGGCCCAGCAGATGGAGACCCCGCCGTCCGCGATGGCCGCGAAGGCCATGCAGCAGGCGAAGGCCGCCTCGCTCGCCGGCCTGGAGGCCTGGCGGACGGAGAGCCGCGCGGCCTCCAGCAACTGATCCGGGACCGGACGGCGGGGTGCCCGTGCGGCGGCCGCGGGCCGGCCGCACGGGCGGCGCGGGCTACAGGCCCAGCGACTTGGCGATGATGGTCTTCATGACCTCGCTGGTGCCGCCGTAGATCCGGAAGACCCGGTTGTCGGTGTAGAGGCGGGCGATCGGGTACTCCAGGATGTAGCCGTAGCCGCCGTGCAGCTGGAGGCACTTGTCGATCACCTCGGAGGCCGACTCGGTGCAGAACAGCTTGGCCGCGGCGGCGTCCGCCACGGTCAGCTCGCCGCTCTGGTAGAGCTCCAGGGCGCGGTCCACCATGGACTGCTGGGCGACCACCTGGGCCTCGCAGTCGGCCAGGGTGAACTTGGTGTTCTGGAAGCCGGCGACCGGCTGGCCGAACACCTTGCGGTCCTTGACGTACTGGACGGCGAACCGCACGGCCGCCGCCGCGGCGGCGTACGCGCCCACCGCGATCGCGAGGCGCTCCTGCACCAGGTTGTGGGTCAGGTAGCTGAACGCCCTGCCCTCCTCGCCGAGCAGGTCGGCGACCGGCACCTTGACGTCGCTGAAGGACAGCTCGGCGGTGTCGGAGGTGCGCAGGCCGATCTTCTGCAGCTTGCGCCCGACCGCGTAGCCCTCGGACGTGGTGTCGACGCAGAGGATCGACAGGCCGGCCCGGCGGTTCTCCGGGTCGTACGGCGCGGTGCGGGCGACGACCAGCACCAGGTCGGCGAGGACGCCGCCGGTGATGAAGGTCTTGGCGCCGTTGAGGACGTAGTGGGTGCCGTCCTCGGAGAGCTTCGCGGTGGTGGTGATGCCGGCCAGGTCGGAGCCGGCGCCCGGCTCGGTCATGGCGATCGCGGTCATGATGTCGCCGGAGACGAAGCCGGGCAGCCAGCGCTGCTTCTGCTCCTCGTTCGCGTACTCCAGCAGGTAGGGCAGGACCAGCCCGGTGTGCACGCCGGACGAGCCGAACGAGACGCCCGCGCGGGCCACCTCCTCGGTCACCACGGCCTGGTACTTGAAGCCCGTCTCGCCGGCGCCGCCGTACTCCTCGGGGACCTCGATGCCGAACACGCCCAGGGCGCCGAGCTTGCGGTAGAAGTCGCGCGGTGGGTGGCCGTCCGCCTCCCAGCTCTCGTAGACCGGGACGACCTCCTTGGCGATGAAGTCCCGGATCGTCGCCCGGAACGCCTCGTGGTCCTCGTTGAACACCGTCCGGCGCACGTCGGCGCTCCTTTCGCTCGGGCCTGCCTGCCATGACCGTCCCACAAGTTAATCGCGGGTAGCTTTGCCTGTCCAGGGTCGTCGCCGGGGCTCCTGCGCAGCTGGGCGCGGCACAAGTGAAGCCTTGCTAGCCTGCTGCGGCAGGGTCCGGCCGGGAGCGAGGGGGCATGTGGTGGCGGAGCGGCAGATCGTCCGGCGGCCGGCCGGGCGGCGGGCACAGATCGTTGCCGCCGCATGCCGGCAGTTCCACCGCAGCGGGTACCACGGGGTGTCGATGGCCGATGTGGCGGCCGAGGTCGGCATCACCGCCCCTGCGCTCTACCGGCACTTCGCCGGCAAGCCCGAACTCCTGCGCTGCGCCGTCGAGTCGGAGCTGGCGGCACTGCACGCCGCGGCCCGCCCGCAGCCCGGTGGCACGGCCGGGCTCTGCGCCCGGCTGGCCGTGGCCGCCGTCGACCACCGCGCGCTCGGCGCGCTCTGGCGGCGGGACGCCCGGCTGCTGCCGCCCGCCGAGCGGGCCCGGCTCCGCCGCGGGCTGCGCGCCGACGTCCGCTCGATGACCGCCGTGCTCGCTGACGAACGGCCCGAACTCCAGCCGCACGAGGCCGAGTTCCTCTGCTGGTCGGCGCTGTCGGCGTACGGCAGCCTGGCCAACCACACCTTCGCCCCGCCCCGGCGGCGGTTCGAGCAACTGCTGCGGCGGATCGGCGGCGAGCTGCTGGCGGCCGCCCCGGCCGCCGGGGGTGCGGCGCCGGTGCCCGGCCCCCGGCCCGCGCCGCCGGTTGCGGACTCCCGCCGGGAGGAACTGCTGACGGCGGCCGTCCGGCTCTTCAACGAGCGGGGTTTCGAAAACGTCTCCACCGACCGGATCGGCGCGGCCGTCGGCATCGCCGGGCCGAGCGTCTACAAGCACTTCGCCACCAAGTCCGAACTCCTCGCGGCCGCCCTGGTGCGCAGCCGCGAACGGCTCCGGTACGAGGTCGAGGGCGCCTTCGCGGCCGCGCCGGGCGGCGGTCCGGCTGCCGCCCTGGACGCGGGCCTGCGCGGCTACGTCGACTTCGCCCGGCGCAACAGCGACTACCTGGGCGCGATGCTGAGCGAGACCGAGCGCCTCGACCCGGCGGACCGGCGGGCCGCGGTCGAGTTCCGGCGGTGGTTCCTGCGGCGCTGGGTGGACCTGCTGCAGCAGGTCAGGGCGGACTACGACACGGCGGAGGCGCGGATCCGGGTGCACGCGATGTTCGCTCTGGTCAACGACGGGGTGCGGCACCCGGCCGGTGCGCCGGCCGCGGACCGGGCGGCGCTGCTGGAGGCGGCCGGGCGGGCCGTCCTCGGGCTGCTCGATCACGGCTGAGGCCCTCCGAAGGCGGGGGCGAAAAGAGCTGGTCGGCTGATAGTCGTACTGGCAGACTCTGACGCCATGTCCCAAGGTCTGCCGCCCGCCGACAATCTGCGTACGACCGAGGTCGACCTCGGCGGTCTGGTGAGCGTCCTCGCCACGCACCTCTACTCCACCCCGCTGGTCGCGCTGCGGGAACTCGTCCAGAACGCCCACGACTCGCACACCCGCCGCCGGCTGGAGGACCCGGGCTGCACCGACGCGCCGCTCATCAGGGTCCGCGGCGACGCCGCGCGGCGCACCGTCGTCATCGAGGACACCGGTGCGGGCCTGACCGAGCCCGAGATCCACGCCTACCTGGCCACCGTCGGCACCGGCTACACCCGGATGCTGCGCGACCTGACCGGTAACCAGGAGCTGATCGGCGCCTTCGGACTCGGCTTCCTCTCCGCGTTCTCGGTCGCCGACCGGGTGACCGTCACCACGACCTCGCACCGCGAGCCCGGCCTCGGCCACCGCTACGTCAGCCGCGGCGGCGAGCAGTACAGCGTCGAGCCGTGCGCGCCCGGGGCCGCCCCCGGCACCGCCGTCGAGCTGCTGCTCAAGGCCGAGCACGGCCACCTCGCCGACGAGGACGCGCTGCGCGAGGTGCTCGCCCGGTACTGCGTGCTGCTGCCCATCCCGGTGTACGTCGGCGACGGCGAGCGGCCCGTCAACGACGTCCCGGTGCCCTGGCGGCAGGCCGTCGAAGGGGATCCGCACACCGCCCGGATGCGGTTCGCCTCCGCCTTCGGCCGCCGCTTCGAGCCGCTCACCGCCTTCCCGGTCACCCCCGTCGAGGGCGCCACCGACGCGGTCGGCCTGCTCTGGGTGCAGGACGGCGGCACGTACGGCTCCACCGACAACCGCGACCTCGCCGTCTACCTGCGCGGCATGCTGCTCGCCGACGACGCCCGCGACCTGCTGCCGAGCTGGGCCGGGTTCGTCGGCGGCGTCGTCGAGTCGAGCCGGCTCACACCGACCGCCAGCCGTGAGGACCTCCAGCGCGACGAGCACTACCGGGCCCTGCAGAAGGCCCTCGCCGACGCCGTCGTGGACGGCCTGTACGAGACCGCCCGGCTGCACCCCGCCGCCTGGCGGCGGATCCTCGCCCGGCACGGCCAGGACCTGCTCGGCGCCGCCCTCTGCGACGACCGCCTCTTCACCCTGCTCGCCGACGACGTGCCGGTGCCCACCTCGCAGGGCGACCTGACGGCCGGTGCGCTGCGCGCCGCCGGGCGGGGCGCGCTGCACGTGGCGCTCGGCAGCGGCGGCGGCTTCGAGGAGATGCTCTACCGGGCCATGCAGGTGCCGATCGCCCGCGGCGACCGGTACGCCGTCCTGCCGTTCCTGCGCCGCTACGCCCAGCTCAAGGACTGCCGGATCGTCGAGCTCGGCAGCACCTCGGGCAACCGGGAGCTGTTCCGTGACCCGGCCGAGCCGCTGCCCGCGGAGGAGTCCGCCTGGCTGGCCGCGGCGCTCGCCGGCGACGGAGAGGAGCTGGTGCCCGCCCGCTTCGACCCGCCGGGACTGCCGCTGGTGCTCGTCCCGGACCGCGAGGCCGAGCTCAAGGCCCGGATCGAGGACGACCAGGCGGACGCCCGGATCCCGTCCGCCGCGCTGCGGCTCGCCCGGGCGTTCACCGCCCGCACCGACGGCACCGTCCGGGCCAGGCTGTACCTCAACCTCGCCTCTCCCGCCGTCCAGGACCTGCTCACCGCCTACCGGGCCGGCCACACCGGCAGCGCCACCGCGGCCGGGCTGCTGCGCTCGCTCAAGGTGATCATGGCAGCGGCCGGCGGCGGCTCCGCCGACGGCGACCTCACCGCCGCACTGGCCGGCATCGGCACCGCGGTCTCCGCCCTCACCTGGGCCGGCGAGTGACCGCGGCCGCACCCCACCCGAACCCGCGAGGGAGCGACGCATGACCACCGACATCTGGGCCTGGGTCCGGGACACCCACGAGCAGCTCACCGAGGCCGGCCACCACCGGCTCGCCACCGCCCTGGTGGAGATCGCCGGCCACGCCATCGAGGGCCGCAACGACCGGCTCGACGCGATGTACCCGGAGGCGCTGGCCTCGGCCCGGGCCCTCGGCCTGCCCTGGGTCGAGGTCTTCCTGCGGCACTGGCGGATGCAGAACCTGCTGAACAAGCGCCACCAGGGCGAGGCAGCCCTGGCGGAGGCCGTCGACCTGCTGGAGTTCGCGCACCGCGAGGAGACCGCGTCCTGTCCGCAGTCGGTCTGCGTCGTGCAGGACTTCACCATCTGCCACGGCAACATCGACGGCCCGGGCTACGTCCCGGAGCGGCTCGCCGTCCTGGAGGAGACCCTGGAGCGGGTCGACCCGGCCCGGGCCTGCTTCGACTGCCTGTCCCGCGAGTACGCCGACACCCTGGAGGACGACGGCCGCGCCGAGGACGCCCTCGCCCATCTCGACCGCGCACAGGCCCGTATCCAGTCCGCCGGGGAGAGCGTCTCGCTGGCCTTCGGACTCGCCCGTGCGGGCAGCCTCGTCCGCCTCGGCCGCCACCAGGAGGCTCTCGACGCCTACGAGGCGGGGGAGCGCGCCTTCACCGCCCGGAACCGGCTGGACGACGACGACCGGCGCAAGCTCGCCGTCGGCCGGGCCGTCGCGCTCGCCGCACTGGGCCGCACCGAGCAGGCGCTGGCCCAGCTGCCGGACGCCGAGGCGGCCGACCGCTACCCGGACATCCGGATGCGCTGGGCCACCGCGGTGGAGACGCTGGCCGGGGCCGGCGCGTTGCCGCACGACGGACTCGCCAACGACGCCGAGCTGGGCGCCCGGCTGGCCGGCTGGGTCGGCTACCTCGACACCGCCGGCTCGCACCGCCCGTGCCTGGACCTGCTGCTGGTGACCGGGCGGCTCGCGGTCGCCCGCGGCGCCCGCGCCGTCGCACTCGCGCTCGTGGCCACCGGCGAGCGCAAGCTCGCGCTGCTGCGTCGCACCGACGGCGTCGCCGAGCGGCTCGCCGCGCTGCGGTCCGCCGCCGAGGCGCTGCCGCGGCCCGCGGTCCCGGTCCCGGCGGCCGAGCTGCCCGGCTGGCTGTCCGGGCAGGAGGTCAGCTACGAGGTGGCGCTGGACCACTTCGCGGCGGCGTCCGAGGAGTCGCCGGAGGCCGCCGCGCTGCTGGCGCTGTACACCGCCCGGGCGCTGGACGCGCTCGGCCACCCGCGGGCCGCCGCCGACCTGCTGTGGGACCGGCTGGCCGCGGACCCGTCCGACGCGGACACCGCCGGGCTGCTCTCCGAGGTGCTGATCGAGGCCGGGGACGGGGACGGCGTGCGCCGGCTCGCCGAGCGGCTGCTGCCGGCCAGGCCCGCCAGGTCGTACTGGATCCGGGCCCGCTGGGCGGCGTCCGAGGGCCGCTGGGAGGAGGTCGGCGAGCACTGCGACGCCGTCCTCGCGCACGACCCGGACGCCCTCAACACCCGCCGGCTGGCGGCCTCCGCCGCCACCCGGCTCGGCGACCACGTCCGTGCCCAGCGGCTCTACCAGGAGCTGCTGGAGCACGCGCGGCCGGCCGGGGACGCCGAGGGGGAGCAGGCGCACCGCACCGTCCAGGAGCCCGACCTCTGGCACCTGATCACCGCCGCGACCGCCAACCGGGACTGGGCGGTGGTGCGCAGCACCGGCGCCCTGATCGGCATCGGCTTCGACACCGACGAGGGCCCGGTGGACGAGGAGTGGCAGATGGTCACCGTCCGCACCACCCGCGGCAACGGGGCCACCGTCGACCTGCCCGCGGTGCGCACCGGCCCGGCCACCGCACGGATCGTGCCGGTGCTCGGCGACGACATCGCGCTCAACCACCGCGATGTGGTGGTCTTCGGCCCGGCCGTGCTCAACGAGCGGCCCGCCGAGGGCGCCCAGGAGGACTGGCGGCCGGTGTTCCGGCAGCTCGAACTGCTCGACCCGGCCGGCTACACCACCCACTGGCTGGACGGCGCCTGGCCCGGTGACGACGCCTGGTTCGCGCTCCGCGAGGCGCTGGCCGCCGAGGGGTACGGGCTGTGGGCGTACAGCGGCGACCAGTACCGGGTGACCGACCCGGCGGGCGGTGAGCGCCTGCCGGGCCTGTACGCCGCGGTCGGCGTGCCGCCGACCGCCACGGCCGGCGACGCCGACGCGCTGCTGGCCCGGCTGACCGGCGGCTGGGAGCACCCGGCGAGCTGGCTCGACCTGGCGAAGGCGGCCGGCGCCGATACCGCCCGGCACGAGGACGTGGTCGAGCGCTACGGGCTCTGACGGCCCGCCGGCCCCCGGTCCGCCCGGCCGGGGGTCGGGTCGAGGTAGATCCGGGCGACCGAGGGGAAGGCGGCCCGCACGGCCCGGTCCGCCTCCTCGCATGCCACCTCGACCTCGTGTGCGGCGAACCCTTCGGCGAACGCCACCTTGGCCGCGACCAGGACGTTCTGCGGGCCGTACACCAGGGTCACCAGGTCGACCACCTCGCGGATCGCCGGCTGGGACCTGAGGGTCGCCGCGATCCGGTCCTCGGCCTCCTGCGGCAGGGCCCGGCCGATCAGTAGCGAGCCGTTGGCCCGGGCGAGCACCACGGCGACCCAGGCCAGCAGCGCGCCGATCAGCAGCGACGCGGTGCCGTCCCAGACCGAGGAGCCGGACAGCTCGGTGCCGAGCACCCCGCCGAACGCCAGCACCAGGCCGACCAGGGCGGCCGCGTCCTCCAGGAACACCGCCTTCACCGCGGTGTCCGGGGTGTGCCGCAGGTACCGGCTGCGGGAGACCCCGAGCTGCCCCGCCTCCCCGCGGACCTGCCGCACCGTCCGCGCCAGCGACACCGACTCCAGCACGAACGCCACGGCGAGGATCAGGTACGACAGCGCCGGGCTGCCCAGCTCCTCGCCGTGCAGCAGGGTGCGCAGCCCGTCCGTGACCGAGAAGACCGCACCGCCGATGAAGGTGGCGAAGGAGGCGAGCAGCGCCCAGACGTACCGCTCGCGGCTGTAGCCGAACGGATGGGCGTCGTCGGCCGGGCGGGCGCTGCGCTTGAGGCTGAAGTAGAGGAGCACCTCGGTGACCGTGTCGGCCAACGAGTGCGCGGCCTCCGACAGCATCGCGCCGGAGCCGCTGATCACGCCGGCGATCGCCTTGGCGACCGCGATGCCGAGGTTGCACACCCCGGCCACGATCACGGTGGTGACACTCTCGCCGCCCTCGGCGGACGCGGGGGTGCCGGCTTCCACGGGCTGTTCTGGGTGCGGGCTCACAGCTCGCAGTATGTCCGACATGTCCGCCGCCTTCCCGGATCCGGCGACCGCATCCCCGGAACCGGACGTTCCGGACATGTGCGTCCGCGCGTTCGATCGGGCAAGGTGGGACGAGCGAACGGAACGTGGCCGGCGCGGCCACAGGGGCGGCGAGGAGTGGCGAGCGTGCCGAAGCGGGGCCGGCCGAGCGGCGGGAAGAAGGCCAGGGGCGGCCGGCAGGACCGGCCCGCACCGCCGGCGGCACCCGCCGCCGGGGCCGCCCCGCCGCGCCGGGGCGCCCCCGCCGACGCCCCGCCCCCCGAGGGCC
>NZ_JBHWBW010000201.1:0-12900 GCF_042735675.1 Kitasatospora sp. NPDC059571 | reverse complement strand
GCCCGCGCCCCCCGCCGCCGCGGAGGGGCTGCGGCCGCGGCCCCGCGGCGCCCCGGCCGGATGAGGCCCGGCCGGACTCGCGGGGGCCGCCCCCCTCGCGCCCGGCCGGTCGGGCGGATGAGAGGCTCGCCGTATGGAACAGCGCGTGCTCGGCCGTACCGGCCGTCCGGTCTCCGTCGTCGGCCTCGGCACCTGGCAGCTCGGTGCGGACTGGGGTGACGTCCGGGAGGAGGACGCGCTCGCCGTCCTCGACGCCGCCGTGGAGTCCGGGGTGACCCTCTTCGACACCGCCGACGTGTACGGCGACGGCCGCAGCGAGCAGCTGATCGGCCGTTACCTGAGCGGGCGTCCGGACGCCGGGGTGTTCGTCGCCACCAAGTTCGGCCGCCGGGCCGAGCAGCGGCCCGAGCACTACAACCTCGCCAACTTCCGCTCCTGGGCGGACCGTTCGCGCCGCAACCTGGGCACCGACCGGCTCGACCTGGTGCAGCTGCACTGCCCGCCGACCCCGGTGTACTCCTCCGACGAGGTCTTCGACGCGCTCGACACCCTGGTCGCCGAGGAGCGGATCGCCGCGTACGGGGTCAGTGTGGAGACCTGCGCCGAGGCGTTGACCGCGATCGCCCGGCCGGGCACGGCCAGTGTGCAGATCATCCTCAACGCGTTCCGGCTGAAGCCGCTGGAGCAGGTGCTGCCGGCCGCGGCGGCCGCCGGGGTGGGCATCCTCGCCCGCGTCCCGCTCGCCTCCGGCCTGCTGAGCGGCCGGTACACCGCGGACACCGTCTTCCCCGCCGACGACCACCGTACCTACAACCGGCACGGCGAGGCCTTCGACCAGGGCGAGACCTTCTCCGGCGTGGACTTCGCGACCGGCGTCGAGGCGGCCGGGGAGTTCGCCGCCCTCGCCCCCGAGGGGCTCACCCCGGCCCGCACCGCGCTGCGCTGGATCATCCAGCAGCCCGGCGTCACCACCGTCATCCCCGGCGCCCGCAACCCCTCCCAGGCCCGCGCCAACGCCGCGGCCGCCGCGCTGCCGCCGCTGCCGCCGGCCACCCTGGCGGGCGTCCGCGACCTCTACGACCGCCGGATCCGCGCCCAGGTCCACGACCGCTGGTGACCGGCCCCGGGCCGCCCTCGGGCCGCGGACGGGCCCGGGGCCTACGCTGGCAGCGGGGCGGTGCGCCCGGCTGCCGCCCGCGGTGAGGAGGCGGCGCGATGACCGAGCCGACGGCCGACCGGCCGCACATGCCCGGGTACGGGATCCTGCCCGCGGACGAGGGCGGCGGCCTGCTGCCCTGGGAGTGGGCGCGGCAGCAGCTGGCCGCCTCGCACGACTACTGGGTGTCCTCGGTCCGCGAGGACGGCCGGCCGCACGTGATGCCGGTCTGGGGGGTCTGGCTGGACGGCGCGCTCTGGTTCAGCAGCAGCCTGCAGTCCCGCAAGATCCACAATCTGGCGCAGCGGCCGGACTGCGTGGTCACCACCGACGACGCCCGCGACCCGGTGATCCTGGAGGGGCGGGCCGAGCGGACGGCCGACCGGCCGGCGATCGCCGCGTTCCTCGCCGCGCTCAACGCCAAGTACCGGACTGCCTACGGCCTCGACTTCCTCGACCCGGCGGTCAACGCCACCGTCCGGGTCCGCCCGGTGCAGGCGATCGGGCTGCTGCACACCGACTTCCGCGGCTCGCCGACCCGGTGGCACTTCCCGGACGGCACGGCGGCCGACCGGGACGACCCGGGCGGCGCAGCCGGTCCGGCCGGCGCCGACGCGCCCTGACCGGCCCGGCCGCCGCGCTGCTCAGGACGCCGGCGCGTCCGCCGGGTCCGCCGCGCTGACCGGCACGTCCGGGTGCCGGAACCACGAGCCCTGCACCGCCCACTGCACCAGCATCAGCAGGAAGCCCAGCACCAGCGCGCCGATGCCGATCACGGTCACGCCGCCGGTCTCGCCGAAGATCGGCAGATCGATAGAGGTGGAGCCGTAGTTCGGGTCCGCGTACACGTCGAACGCGCCGTAGCAGAAGAAGTACAGCAGCATCAGGCCGCCGAGCAGCGGCAGCAGGCCCTTGAAGATGAAGTCCCGGGCGCTGCGGGTCAGCACCCGGCGGTAGTACCAGACGCAGGCGAAGCCGGTCAGGCCGTAGTAGAAGGCGATGCCCAGGCCCACCGAGGCGATCGAGTCGGCCAGCACGTTGCCGCTGATCGCGGTGAGCAGGACGTAGAACGCGATGGAGACGACGCCCATGCCGATCGTCGACCAGGTCGGCGTCTGGTGCCGCGGGTGGACCTTCGCGAACGCGGTCGGGATCGCCCGGTGTGCTCCCATCGAGAAGCTCGTCCGCGCGGTCGGCAGGATCGTGGTCTGGGTGGACGCCGCGGACGAGGTCAGCACCATGAAGATCAGCAGTTTGCTCAGGAACCCGCCGAACCCGCTCGTGCCGAACACCGCATCGCCCAGCCCGGACAGCACGTCGCCCGCGTTGTCGGCGTTGCCTAGCCCGATGCCCTTGTCGCCGACACCGGCGAAGGCCTGCGCGGAGGTCGCCACCAGGACGTAGATGAGCAGCAGCAGGACCGTCGAGATCACCGCCGCCCGGCCCGGCGTGCGGGCCGAGTCCGCGGTCTCCTCGTTGACCGACACCGCGGTGTCCCAGCCCCAGTAGATGAACACCGCGGACAGGATGCCGGCGGTGAACGCGGTGGCCGACGACACCTCGAACGGGTTGAACCACGAGCCGCTGACGTGGATCGCGGTCGACGGCGGACTCGACCCGTACACCTTCACCAGCGCCGTCACCGACAGCAGCACCAGCATCACGACCTCGATCGCCAGCAGCCAGCGCTGCAGCGCCGCCGACAGCTCGATGCCGATGTAGCAGATCAGCGTCATGACGATGATCCACACCACGCCGGCCAGGGTCGTCCACGTCGTGGAGTTGGACAGCGAGTCCAGCCCGAACAGCCGGAAGCCGTAGATGCCGGCGATCTGCGCCAGGTTCGCCATCACGATGATGTCGGCGACGATGATGCCCCAGCCGCCCATCCACCCCGTCCGCGGGCCGAAGGCCCGGGCCGCCCAGGTGAACGTGGTGCCGCAGTCCGGGTCGGAGGCGTTCAGCTCCTTGTAGGAGTAGGCGATCAGCAGCATCGGGATGAACGCCAGCACCGTGATGATCGGCGCCTGCAGCCCCACCCCGGCCACGATCAGGCCGAGCGTCGCGGCCAGGCTGTACGCGGGGGCGGTGGAGGCCAGTCCGATGGCGACCGACGAGACCAGGCCGAGCGCGCCCGTCTTGAGCCCCTTCTCGCCGGCACCCGAACCGGTCGCCAGAGGGGTGTCGCCCGGGGCCGGGCTACTGGGGGGCATCGCCACCTGACCCACCCCCTTCTCTCCTGCCAGGAGGACGTAGTGGGGGGCCGCAAGGGCCCTAAGTGGGCACCATCGTACGCCGCGGACCGCCACCCTTCTCGGCGCCAGGAACGCCTCTCACCTGCGATGACGTCATTCGCTGGGCCGTTCGGCGGTATCACCGACGGCGCGCCGCAGGTCCGCGGCCTCCGCGCGCAGCCGGGCCGGCGCGACCAGCAGCCAGGCGTCCAGCAGCAGGTCCTCGACCTGCTGCCAGTCCACCGGCACGTCCAGGTACACCCCGATCCAGCCGCGCCCGCCCACGTACGGGGGACGGAAGAACCGGGCCGGGTCGGCGGCCACCAGGTGGTCCTGGACCCCGGCCGGGGCGGCCGCCCAGAACGCCGTCCGGTCGTCGTGGTGGCGGTCCGCAGTGGTCGCGAACATCGCCCGCCCGGCGACGAACCAGGCCGCCTCGCCGTGGCTCGGCCGCTCCGTGCAGTGCGGCAGCGCCAGGCACAGCGCCCGCAGCCGGTCGAAATCCGCGGCCGGCCCCGGCGGTCCGGCGGCCGGCCGGGGCCGGCCCTCAGCCACGGCGCGGCTCACCCCGGTAGGTGCCGAAGTACCACCGGTTGCCCTCCGGGTCGCGCGCGGCGAAGTCCCGCGACCCGTAGTCGGTCTCGTGCAGCCCGTCGGTGATCCGGGCACCCGCCGCCACCGCCCGCGCGTGCACCCCGTCCGGGTCGGCCGTCACCACGTACGCGCTGAACATCCCCGGCGGCGTGGGGCCCTCGTCCGCCGGCCCGCCCTCCCGGACGGAGCCCAGCATCACCCCGCCGCCCTCCGGCCACGACAGCTCCGCATGGTGCACCAGGTCGCCCTCGCCGTACAGCGCCGTCTCCTCGAAGCCGAACGCCTCCACCAGGAAGGCGATCAGCCCGCGCGCGTCGTTCGCCCGCAGCGTCGGCCACACCTGCGGCGGCGGCGCCGCGTCCTGCCCGGTCCCGCTCATCACGTCCACCTCCGGATCCGCCCGGGCCGCCGCCTGCCGGCCGCCCGCACGGTCAGACTGCACCGGCCGCGGCCGGCACGGCTTGGACGAATCGGAACTCCTCCGCCAACCACACGCTCGGCGCAACACCCGCCAGCCGGCGGAACTCCCGCGCCAGGTGCGCCTGGTCGAAGTAGCCGCAGGCCGCCGCCAGCTCGGCCAGCCGGCCGCCGCCCGCGGCCGCCGCCATCCGCCGCGCCCGGTCGAACCGGACCACCCGCGCCGCCTCCTTCGGCGACAGCCCGGTCTCGGTCCGGAACCGCGCAGCGAGGTGCCGCTGGCTCCACCCGACCTCCGCCGCCAGCGCCGACACCGGCACCAGCCCGCCGCTGCGCCGCAGCAGCCGCCACGCCTCCCGCACCTCCGGCGGCGGCTCCGGGCCGCTGCGCACGGCCCGGGCCAGCACGGCGTCCAGCACCGCGAACCGGGCCGGCCAGTCGGGCGCCGCCAGCAGCCGCTCCCGCACCTCGCCCGCCAGCGGCCCCAGCAGGGTCCGGGCCGGCAGGTCCAGGCCCGCCAGCTCGCCCGCCGGCAGCCCCAGCAGGGCCCGTGCAGCCAGCGGGTCCAGCGCCACCTGCACCCCCGACTGCCGGCCCGGGTGGGTGATCAGCGCCGGCGCCGTGTGCAGCCCGCCCACCAGCGCGTCGTACGTCGCCGGACCGCGCCCCTCCTCCGGGTGCATCGCCACCGTCAGCGGATCGTCCAGGGTGAAGATCAGCGTCAGGTACGGGGAGGGCAGCCCACGATGGCGGCCCGGCGCCAGCCCGGCCTGTCGGTACCCGGAGTACCAGGCCGCCCGGCCGGCCATCGGCCCGGCCGGGCGCACCAGCGCGCTCTCGTCGACCACCGTCGCGTCCACACCGGCCAGTATCGTCCGGCTGTGGCGCCGCTCACATCCCGCGGGCCCGATGTCACACCCGGACCCCCGCGGACGCTCTGGGTTGGCGACCGCGAAAGGAGGCGCCACGATGAACGGCACCGGCGCGACCGAACCCCCGGCCGGCCCCCGGGACCCCGACGAGGACCCGGCGACCCGGCTCTTCACCGACCACCGCGAGCTGCTCTTCTCGATCGTCTACAACATGCTCGGCAGCGTCGCCGACACCGAGGACGTGCTCCAGGAGACCTGGCTCGCCTGGGCCGGCCGGGAGAGCGACCCGGGCCTCACGCCGGTCGAGAGCCCCCGCGCGTACCTGGTGCGCATCGCGGTCAACAAGGCGCTCGCCCGGCGCACCGCCGTCAGCCGCCGCCGCGAGAGCTACGTCGGGCCCTGGCTGCCCGAACCGCTGGTCAGCGGACTCGACCCGGCCGAGGCCCCGGTCAGCACCGCCGACCTCGCCGAGCAGGCCGAGTCGGTGTCGATGGCCCTGCTGGTCGTGCTGGAGACGCTCACCCCGCTGGAGCGGGCGGTCTTCGTGCTGCACGAGGTGTTCGGCTACGCCCACCCCGAGATCGCCGCCATCCTGGACCGCTCCCCGGCCGCCGTCCGCCAGGTCGCCCACCGCGCCCGCGAGCACGTGCAGGCGCGGCGCCCCCGCTACCGCACCGACCCGCGGCTGCGCCGCCAGGTCACCGAGCGGTTCGCGGCCGCGGTCGGCGGCGGCGACCTCAAGGCGCTGATGGAGCTGCTGGCGCCCGAGGTCACGCTCTGGGCGGACGGCGGCGGCAAGGCGATCGCGGCCGGCCTGCGCCCGGTGCACGGCCGGGAGCGGGTCGCCCGGCTGCTCGCCACCGGCCCGGCCCGGGCCGGCACTGCGCTGGAGGTCCGCTGGGCCTGGGCCAACGGCGACCCGTCGGCGCTGCTGTTCCGCGGCGACACCCCGTTCGGCGTGCTCGTCGTCGAGCTCACCCCGGACGGCGGCCAGGTCGCCGGCATCTACTTCGTCACCAACCCCGACAAGCTCTCCCGGGTCGGCTGAGGCCCGGCCCGCACCCCGCACGCCCGTCCTCGGCCCACGGGCCGCCCGACGACCTGACGATGCGTCAGATCTTGACGGGTGCGGCCAGGTTCACTGCCGACACGGTCGCCGGCCTGCCCCGGCGGACCGCCGCTCTCCCGTAGGAGGAACCGTGAAACTCACCGTCTTCGCCGCCACCGGCGGCATCGGCCGCCTGATCCTCGACCAGGCGCTGGCCGCCGGCCACGACGTCACCGCCGTCGTCCGCAACCCGGACCGCCTGAACGCGGACGGCCGCCCGCCGGAGCGCGTCCGGGTCGTCCGGGCCGACCTCGCGGACGCCGACCCGCAGGTGCTGGAGTCCGCCGTCGCGGGCGCCGACGCCGTACTGTCCGGGCTGGGCGCCCGGTCCAGCGCGGAGGCCGGCGTCGCGCTGCACGGCACCGCGGCGATGATCCGCGCCATGGACGCCACCGGCGTCCGCCGGATCGTCGTGGTCAGCGCCGCCCCGATCGGCACGGTGGCCACCCCCGCCCGCCCCGCGCCGCCGCGCCACGACCCCGGCGACGGCTTCCTGATGCGGAACCTGCTCAACCCGATGGTCAAGCGGATCCTCGCGGCCCACTACGCCGACCTGGCACGGATGGAGGAGGCCGTGCTCGCCAGCGGGCTCGACTGGACGGTCGTCCGGCCGCCCAGGCTCACCGACCGGCCCGGCACCGGCCGCTACCGGACGGAGGTCGGCCGCAACGTCCGCGGCGGCTGGTCCATCCCGCGCGCCGACGTGGCTCGGCACATGCTGCGGGTGCTGGACGAGCAGGAGACCGTCCGCCGGATCGTCTCGATCGCCGCCTGAGCGGCCCGCCCGTCCCGTTCCTGCCCCGCCCCGTACGGCCGGCCGGGTCGCCTCCGGCCGGCCCCGCCCTCCCCGGAGCCCGACGTGCCCGCTCTCCACCTCGTCCTCGTCCTGCTCTGCGCCGCCGCCGACACCGCCTCGGCCGTGTTCGACGTCGTCGGGTACGAGCCGATCCCGGCCGGCACGGCCGGCATGGCCGCGGCCGGGTACGCGGGCCCCGGGTGAGACCTGCCGGCGCCGGGTCAGGCCGAACGGGCCGGCAGGCGGACCCGCCGCCGGGCCTGCACCGGCACCGCCGCGGCGGTCCGCACCGGCTCGGGCACCGGCGCCTGCGTCGCCAAAGTGGACCGCACCGCCCGCTGCGCGGCCAGCGCCAGCTCCCGCCGGCCCGGATGGCGGCCCGCCGGGATCGCCGGCAGCAGGACCACCTCGGCCACCAGGCCCCGGCTCGCCACCACCCGGCCGATCGAGGGCAGCAGGGCGTCGTCGCCGACGAACGCCGCCGCCGTGGCCGGCCCGCCGTCCGCGGCCGTGTAGCGGATCGCCACCGGCTCGACGGCCGCACCGACCCGCACGGCGGCCTCGAACAGGGCCGGCCGGAACCGTCCGCCGCCCCGCCCGCACCAGGTGCTGCCCTCCGGGAAGGCCGACACCCGCTCGCCGCGGCGCAGCGCCGCCGCGACCTCCTCGACCGTGCCCGGCAGCGACCGCAGCCGGTCCCGGTCCAGGAACACCGTGCCGCCCCAGGCCGCCAGCGGGCCGACCAGCGGCCAGCCGCGTACCTCCGTCTTGGCCAGCATCAGGCCCGGCCGGACGGCCAGCAGCAGCAGGATGTCCAGCCACGACACATGGTTGGACACCAGCAGCGGCCCCGGCCCTCCCGCAGCCCCGGCGGGCGCCGTGGAGGGGCCGTCCGCAGGGCCGCCGGCCACCGCCAGCCGCACCCCGAACGAGCGCAGCATCACCCGCGCCCACCCGCGGACCGCCCGCAGCCGCACCTCCCGCCCGCGCGGCCCCACCGTGCAGCACCGCACCAGCGGGGCCAGCACGACGCCCGCGACCAGCAGCAGCGCGCACCCCGCGCAGCGCAGCCCCCGCAGGGCGGCGCCCACCGGCGGGCCCGCCGGCGCCACGCAGTCCTCCGGGGTGCACGGCGCGGTGGGCAGCCAGCCGCTCACGATCCCGCCCCGGCGGACAGGAAGTGCCGCAGGTAGCGGGGGTCGGTCCGCTCCAGCGACAGCAGCACGTACAGGTCGGCCACCCCGAAGTCCGGGTCGTACGCCGGCTCGCCGCACACCCAGGCGCCGAGCCGCAGGTAGCCGCGGAGCAGCGGCGGCATCGCGCTGCGGGCCGTCCGCTCGGGCCGGGCGACCGCACTGTGGTCCCAGGGGCGCAGCGGGCGCACCCGGTACTCCGCGGGGGCCAGGTGCCGGGCCACGACCGCGTCCCGGACCCCGGCGGCCGCGGTGCCGCCGTCCGCCAGCGGGACGGAGCAGCAGCCGGCCACCCAGGTGTTGCCGGTCGAGGCCAGGTAGCGGGCGATGCCGCCCCACATCAGGTTGATCACCGCGCCGCTGCCGCGGTGGTCGGGGTGGATGCAGGAGCGGCCGACCTCCACCAGACCCGGCCGCAGGGCGGCCAGCGCCGACAGGTCGAACTCGGTGTCCGAGTACAGCCGCCCGGCCCGCCGCGCGCCCTCGGGGCGCAGCAGCCGGTAGGTGCCGACCACCTCGCCGGTCAGGTTCTCCCGGACCAGCAGGTGGTCGCAGAAGGCGTCGAACGGGTCGGCGTCCAGACCGGGCAGCGGGCTGTCCAGGACGGCGCCCATCTCCCCGGCGAAGACCCGGTGGCGCAGCCGCTGCGCGGCCCGCACCCCGGCCTCGTCGTCGGCCAGCGCGATGCTGTACCCGGTCGGCGCCGGGGGCGCCCCGGCGGGCGCGGCGGGCGCGGGGACGGCCGGCCCGGCGTGGGCGCGGCCGGCTGCTGCGGGGGAGTGGACCGTACGGGCGGGGGCAGTGGTCATGGCGGACTCTCCTGGTCGTGGACGGGCCGCGTGCGCTCGTGCCGCGGTCCGGCCCGGGCGGCCGTCAGGCTCATGACGGGTCACCCGTATGTGTTCCGTCCCGGACCGGCGGCGAGGTGGCCGTCCGACGGAGCGCAGATGTGAACCGGCTGAACGCCTGGCGCGGGCCCCCTCCCGGGCGCCCCACCGGCCCCGCCGGCCCGCCGCGTGCGCGGTACGAACGGCCCAGCACCGGGCCCGTTCCACGGCGCCGTCCGGCCACGACGGATCCGGACGGGTAGCGGCGGCGCCGGGCGGGGAAGGACAGCCGTGCGGCCGCGACGGCCGGGGCGGCCGGCCAGCGGCGGCGGCCGGGAAGGACCTTCCGTGCACAGTGATCTCCGCCGGCGCCGGGTGGCGCTCGAGAACGCGTGGTCCCAGTGGGTGCCCGCCCCCGCGACCCGCCCCGCCGAAGCCGGGCTGCGCCCCGAGGTCGCCGACTCCTGGCTCCGCTCGCGGCCGACCGTCGACCCGGGCCGCACCTTCGCCCCGTCCGGCGAGGGCGGCGCGCCCGACCGCTGGGCGCGCTCCCCGCTGCGCGCCCCCGTCGACCGGCTGGCCGGCGAACTGCGCAGCATCGCCGACGACGCCGGCTTCGTCGCGGCCGTCACCGACGAGACCGGCACCATCCTGTGGACCTGCGGCGGCCGCGTCATGCGGCGCCGCGCCGAACAGGTCAACTTCGCCCCCGGCGGCCGCTGGGACGAGCCGGCCATGGGCACCAACGCGCTCTCCCTCGCCCTGCGCACCGGCCGCCCCAGCACGGTGTTCTCCGCCGAGCACCTGGTCTCCGCCCTGCACGGCTGGGTCTGCTACTGCGCGCCGATCCGCCACCCCGACGGCCGGATCCTCGGCACCCTCGACCTCTCCACCACCTGGGACCGCTCGCACCCGCTCGCCCTGTCCACCGTCCGCGGCCTGGTCGCCGCGATCGAGGCCGGGATCGGGCCGGACACCGGCCGCCCCGCCGCACCCGCCGGGCCGCCGGCCGTCCGGCTCAGCTGCCTCGGCCGGGCCGCGGCCACTCGTGGCGGCACCCCGCTCGACCTCCCACCGCGCCGGCTGGAGATCCTCACCCTGCTCGCCCTGGAGCCGGCAGGCTTCTCCGCGGAGGGGCTGCGCAGCGCCCTCTACGGCGACCGGCCGGTCGCGCCGGCCACCGTGAAGGCCGAGATCTCCCACCTGCGGCGCGCCCTCGGCGGCGCGGTCGCGGCCCGCCGCTACCGGCTCACCGAGCCCGTCGACTGCGACGCCCTCACCGTGCTGCGCGCCCTGGAGCGCGGTGACACGGCGGCCGCCCTCGGGCACTACACCGGCCCGCTGCTGCCGCACTCGGACGCTCCCGGCGTGGTCGAGCGCCGGGAGTTCCTGGAGGTCGCCGTCCGCGCCGCGGTGCTGGCCGGCCCCGACCCGGACGCCGCGCTGCGCTACGGCGGGCTCGCCCCGTACGACACCGAGGTGCACGAGCACGCGGTGCGGCTGCTGCCGCCCGGCGACGGCCGCCGGGCGATCGCCCTGGGACGGCTGCACGCGGCGCAGCGCGACTGACGCGCCCGTCGCCCGCCGGGCGCCCCCTGGGCGCGGCCGTGCGCCCCCTCGTCGCGTGTCGCCAACCTTCCGCCAACCCCCAGGGGTGAGAGTGACCCCCGTTCGGCGGCGGTGGACGACCGCCGGACGCCCCCGCACGCGTCTTTCGACGAGGAGAGCCGCCATGGTGTACGCGCAGCCCGGATCCGAGGGCAGCATCGTCAGCTTCGCCCAGCGCTACGACAACTTCATCGGAGGCAAGTGGGTCGCCCCGGTGGAGGGGCGCTACTTCGAGAACCCCTCGCCGGTGACCGGCGCGACCTTCTGCCGGGTCGCCCGCTCCTCCGCGGCCGACGTCGACCTCGCCCTGGACGCCGCGCACAACGCGGCCGACGCCTGGGGCCGCACCTCCGCCGCCGAGCGCGCCCGGATCCTCAACCGGATCGCCGACCGCATCGAGCAGAACATCGAGACCCTCGCCGTCGCGGAGACCTGGGAGAACGGCAAGCCCGTCCGCGAGACGCTGGCCGCCGACCTGCCGCTCGCCGTCGACCACTTCCGCTACTTCGCGGGCGCGCTGCGCGCCCAGGAGGGCAGCATCGCCCAGGTCGACGACGACACCGTCGCGTACCACTTCCACGAGCCGCTCGGCGTGGTCGCCCAGATCATCCCGTGGAACTTCCCGATCCTGATGGCCGCGTGGAAGCTCGCCCCGGCCCTCGCGGCCGGCAACTGCGTGGTGCTCAAGCCCGCCGAGCAGACCCCGGTGTCGATCCTGCTGGTCGTCGAGCTCATCGCGGACCTGCTGCCGCCCGGCGTCCTCAACGTCGTCAACGGCTTCGGCGTCGAGGCCGGCAAGCCGCTCGCCTCCAGCCCCCGCGTCGCCAAGGTCGCGTTCACCGGCGAGACCACCACCGGCCGGCTGATCATGCAGTACGCCAGCGAGAACATCATCCCGGTCACCCTGGAACTCGGCGGCAAGAGCCCGAACATCTTCCTGCCGGACGTCATGCACGCCGACGACGACTACCTCGACAAGGCCGTCGAGGGCTTCGTGATGTTCGCCCTGAACCAGGGCGAGGTCTGCACCTGCCCGTCCCGGGCGCTCGTCCACTCGTCGATCTACGACGAGTTCATGGCCCGCTGCGTCCAGCGCACCCGGGCGATCACCTCCGGGAACCCGCTCGACCCGGCCACCATGATCGGCGCCCAGGCGAGCAACGACCAGTACGAGAAGATCCTCTCCTACCTGGAGATCGGCCGGCAGGAGGGCGCCGAGGTGCTCACCGGCGGCGGTCCGCGTACCGTGCCCGGCCTGGAGGGCGGCTACTACATCGAGCCGACGATCTTCCGTGGCACCAACGACATGCGGATCTTCCAGGAGGAGATCTTCGGCCCGGTGGTCGCCGTCACCACGTACGACACCGTCGAGGAGGCCCTGCACCTGGCCAACGACACCCTCTACGGCCTCGGTGCCGGCGTCTGGACCCGCGACGGCAACACCGCCTACCGGCTGGGTCGCGAGATCAAGGCCGGCCGGGTGTGGACCAACTGCTACCACGCGTACCCGGCGCACGCCGCGTTCGGCGGGTACAAGAAGTCCGGCATCGGGCGGGAGACCCACAAGATGATGCTCGACCACTACCAGCAGACCAAGAACCTCCTGGTCAGCTACTCCGCGCAGAAGCTCGGCTTCTTCTGATGCAGGCCGCCAGGGTCGCCCTGACGCCTGCGGCCGAGGACCTGCTGAGCGTCCTGGTGGCCGTGCACGGGCCGGTGATGTTCCACCAGTCCGGCGGCTGCTGCGACGGCAGTGCCCCGATGTGCTACCCGCGCGGCGAGTTCCGGGTCGGGGCCGCGGACGTCCTGCTCGCCCGGTTCCCGGACGGCACGCCGTTCTGGATGAGCGCCGACCAGTTCGCGTACTGGTCGCACACCCATCTGACGGTGGACGTCGTCCCGGGTCGGGGCAGCGGCTTCTCGCTGGAGGCCCCGGAGGGCGTGCGGTTCCTGATCCGGTCGCGGCTGTTCAGCGACGCGGAGGCGGAGGCGCTCGCCGCCGAGGGGCCGCCGCCGACCGGGGTCACCGCGACGTAGGCCCCGGCGGGGCCCGCACGGCCGGTCGTCCGTGACCCGTTCGGACGACCGGCCGCGC